>CALIMD010000260.1 GCA_938028645.1 uncultured Alphaproteobacteria bacterium | reverse complement strand
TGGGTCAATCAAGCCGGTTGGCCTGACAAGTTGTTCGGTGAATACTCCTCCTGTCCTTTCTAACTCCCAGGGCCCTGGCGTGGCCGAGACGAAAACAGTCTGCGGCCGCATACTTTCCCACTCTTCAAATTTTAATGGTCTATTATCAAGGCATGAAGGTAATCGGAATCCGTATTCTGACAGAGTGGATTTTCTGGCAAAGTCGCCTTTATACATGGCTCCGAGTTGTGGGACGGTCACGTGGCTTTCATCGACTATCAGCATGGCATTTTCGGGCAGGTATTCAAAAAGTGTCGGAGGTGCTTCACCTGCATTTCGACCCGATAGATAACGGGAATAATTTTCAATTCCTGCACAAGAGCCAGTAGCCTCCATCATTTCCATATCAAACGTCGTACGTTGCTCGAGACGCTGAGCCTCCAGGAGTTTACCTTTTTCATATAAAACAGATAATTGTTGCTTCAGTTCAACTTTGATTTCTTGAATTGCTTGAGTGAGAGTTGGCTTTGGAGTTACGTAATGTGAGTTTGCAAAAACACGCACTTGCTCCAAACTACTTGTACTCTGTCCTGTCAAAGGATCAAATTCCTGGATATTTTCTAACTCTTCTCCGAAAAAGGATAGACGCCAAGCTCTATCCTCGAGGTGAGCTGGAAATATCTCTAGCGAGTCCCCTCGCACACGAAATGATCCGCGTTGAAAAGCAGTGTCGTTCCGACGATATTGTAATTCAACCAACTGCCGCATCAATTTTTGAAGGTCTATTTCCATCCCAGATTTTAAAATGATGGTCATATTGCCATAAGTTTCCACAGCCCCAATACCATAAATACAAGAGACGGAGGCCACGATTATGACGTCTTCACGTTCAAGTAGTGCACGTGTAGCGGAGTGCCGCATTCTATCAATTTGTTCGTTAATGGATGCTTCTTTTTCAACATACGTGTCTGTTCGAGGCACGTATGCTTCTGGTAGATAATAATCGTAGTATGATACGAAGTATTCAACTGCATTGTTGGGAAAAAAGGCTTTCATTTCTCCATATAGCTGGGCTGCAAGTGTTTTGTTTGGCGCCAAGATTAATGTTGGTCTTCGTACTTCTTGGATTACATGGGCAATGGTGAAGGTTTTTCCCGAGCCTGTAACCCCCAGTAATACCTGGTCCCAATCGCCTTGCAAAAGTCCATTTGTTAATTCGGGTATCGCAATTGGCTGATCCCCTGCTGGAGCAAACTCGGAAATGATCTCAAAGGGTTTACCTGCGTCCTGCTCAGCTACAGAAGATTTTAAATTTGGTGCTTGAGAGCCCAACAACAACGTTAGATGTTTGTCTTGCCTTCGGGCTTGATTCTCCGCTGCAGTATCAGGGCGATTTATGGTATTCTGGGTCATCTAGATAGGTCCGCTATAGCCGGGGTCGAGTAATGCTGGAGTTCAATGAAAAAAACAGATTCCATGTTACCCAGACACCTATATGTTTGGGTTGTAAACCCATGTTGCTGATTCTACGACTATCAAGTAGATTTATGTTTTAAGTTTTCAATAAAAACTCAAAATAAAACTCTACCAAAAGGGTGCAAATGTCGAGAGAAATAAGTTTTAAATACAAAGCGCCGTTAAAGTTTCAAGATCGGTTTATAACAGCATCTGGTGAGGTGCGAGCGACAGTCGAATTTAGAACATTTGATACACTTTGGTTCAATACAGGAACTCTTTGTAATTTGAAATGTAGTAACTGCTACATAGAGTCATCACCATTAAATGATAGTCTAGTATACATATCATTTGATGAAGTGAGGAATTATCTCGATGAATTAGATGAATTACAGCTAGATCCCCCGCAGATTGCGTTCACGGGTGGAGAGCCGTTTATGAATCCAGACTTTCTTAAAATCTTGGATGAATGTTTATCACGTGATTTTCGTATATTAGTCTTGACCAATGCAATGAAACCTATGCAGCACAAGAAAACAGAACTGAAACAACTCAAAGATCGATACCCAGGGTCAGAGTTAATATTGAGAGTTTCAATAGATCATTATGACCAGTCTGTACATGAGGCGGAGAGAGGTCCTAAATCATGGTGGCCAATGATTGATGGTATTAACTGGTTGAGAGATAATAAATTTACCATAAAAATAGCGGGACGCAGCCTGGCCAAGGAGACGTCTGAGGAATGCAGAATGGGCTATGGTCGATTATTTCAAGAGTTGGGATTGAAATTAAACCCAGACGACCTCGATGATTTAGTTATTTTTCCAGAGATGGATCCATTAACAGATGTTCCTGAAATAACAGAAAAATGCTGGAATATTCTTTCCGTGTCACCCGACGCTCAAATGTGTGCAAGTTCCCGAATGGTTATTAAGCGAAAGGGCGCTGCTCATCCAACCGTTGTGTCCTGCACTTTATTGCCATATGACCCGGGGTTTGAATTAGGAAGATTCTTAAAACATTCTGTTGGGAAAACGCACCTAAATCACCCACACTGCGCACAGTTTTGTGTGCTCGGCGGTGCTTCCTGTAGCAGTTAATAAGCCGGTCAGGAAATATTAGAGGCACGTGGTTCTGGCCACTCTGTGCCTTTTTGTCTTATTGGGAGCGTCCATTGCCACTGCTCATTACCAAATATAGCGATATTAATTTGATCTTTAATAGTAATCTCAGTCCAGGCTCCACATGGCTTTCCATTTGAGAAAAAACTTTCTATCAAAGAGGGAAGGGTGATGTGGTGAACGCCGTGTAATGTCGAAAGGCGTGGCCAATGAATATGTCCACCTACGGTCATCTTCACGTTTGGATCTTTTTGGATAATATCAAGCACAGTGTTTGCATAAGGCAGAGACGCTGCCCAGGGGTTATTAGCGAACCAAAAGTTTCCTGATAGGTCGCCAGAAAATTGTGGAACGTGACAAAAAATTATTGCGGGTTTATCGTTCTTTTTTAAATCCTTTTGTAACCAAGTTATGGACTCTTGATCGTCGCTAAAGCCAGTTGCAGGGGCGTATTTGGCGTTTGGGCACCAAAAAACCAAATGCCATCCGCATAAGTCCAAGCTCCTGCTTCTAAGGTTTGAGTTTAAAAGCTTTTCATTTTCCTCCACAGAAAGGAAGTGAATATCGTGGTTCCCGACAAGATGTTCTTTTTGACATTTGATTTTCGAGAAACGTTCTGCAACCTCGTTCATTAAACGTGAGTCGGTTGTATGGTCTAGATCATTTATTCTATCTCCCAAATCAATAATTAGTTGGGCATCAGAATTATTAGCAATTGTCACGAATTTATCCAGGAGCATCAATGATGCCTGGCTTTTTTTTGTTCCAACAGGAATTCCATGGTGGATATCTGTTATGATAAGAAACTTTAAGAGATCACGAGACATGAAAAACACTTTCTACTGTATAGTCATTAGTAAATATAAATTCCAAGCAAAGTTGAATTAATTACAATATTCCATTTCAACTCCTACGCCGCGACAGTCTGGATACACATCAGGTTTTTTAGTGCTTACTATAGCCCTTTGGATACCAGGTTGAACTGCTACTATTTCAAGGATCGAACGGCAGAGGGTTTCTTGAAGATTGAAATGGCGGGTTTTTGTTAATTTAGTAATTTCTTTTCGTAAGAAATCATAATCGACCGAATTGTCAATAGTGTCGCTATTTCCGGATGAGGCTTCAGCAACAAATAGCTCTATGTTTATAATTATGCGTTGCGGACCAGTTTTTTCGAATTCATGAATGCCAATATTGATATTAGCCTCGTAATCTTCAAGAAAAATTTTAGTAGAGACGACGCCCATTGAACTATTATCCTTTTTCTTCTCTAATCAATAAAGGCAACATCACGCGCCAGTTTTTGGAGGCTTTGTCCACCGTCAATAGTAATAACATTTCCATTGATTGAGCTACTGTTAAGGATAAACAAAACTGAACGAGTAATATCCTCAACCGTTGAAACCTGTCCCATTGGACTCATTGTTTGTCCTTTAATAAAACTAACCTCTCCCTGATTGCCACTTTCTAATGTAATGCCAGGAGCGATGCCGTTGACCCTTACTTTTGGAGCTAATGCCATCGCCAGTGCTGATGTGGCTCCTTGTAATGCAACCTTGCTGATGGTGTACGACAAATAGTCGGGATTTATTGCATATACTTTATTGTCAAGAATATTAATAACACAACCGTTTGTATTTTTGCCTAATGAGTTAGCGAACACCTTGCTCAAAATGGTTGGGCTTCTAACATTAACTGCGAAATGTTCGTCTAAACTCTTCTCTGTAATGGTTTCAACGGTATCATATTCGAATAACGACGCGTTATTTATCAGCGCTACTAGAGGCGCTGGGCCATTTTCCGCTTTTTTCATTAAACTCTCCGCTGCCCCACGTACCGATAGATCCTGAGTTATCACCATCCCAGTACCATTATTAGCTTTAATCTCCTGAAGAACTTCGGAAGCCTGGTCAGAAGATTTGTGACAATGTATGTACACGAACCAACCATCCGCTGCTAAAGCTTTTGCAATACCCGCCCCAATGCGTCGCCCACCACCGGTAACCAAGGCAGCTCTATGGCTTAATTTTCTCACGGACAGGTTCTCCAATAAATCTGTAGAAGTTGATCTTAATCAAATTTGGAAGGAGTTGAAAGAACGATTAGTATGTTAATCGAGCTTGCCAACATTCAAAGTAACAACCGAATTGAAATCTGCATCGTTTGTTTTGCATCTATATCATTCAGTTAAAAATACTATTTCCTTCGATCTTCATTTTTAGTGATAAAAGCACCTCTTTACTATATATATACGAAATTTTACCGCTTAATTATGCACAGGAAAATATAGCGACCAGATCTTTATTATAAATTTATTTGGTTTGTATCAAAAAAAATAAATTAAACATAAATTACTTAAACTACAATAAAATCAATAGGTTGCAATATTTGCCTATATTTTAACCATTTTGTAACTTTAATAGGGAGTCTGCCGATATAAAGCTACTCAACAGTCCTTACCCACAGCCTTTTCCACAGCCTCAGTGGATTGTTGTTATTTTGACAAAATTACCTGGTTGATCTAGGACAGACACTTCACGAAATTAGGTGTGTTTAAAGTGATAAAGACGGTTTCCTGATAAATGAACAGGTATCCAATATGAACAGTAAAACTAGTATAGGTATTATGAGAGGGATTGGTGTAATTCAATCGCAGTTGAGGAGCCTTTCCTCAAAACCTGGCGTATACAGAATGATTAATTTGACTGGAGAAGTTTTATATGTTGGAAAAGCCAATAATTTAAAAAAACGCGTCAAAACCTATACAACTCCCACAAAAATATCTCATAGAATAACGCGCATGGTCAGTGAGACTTATTCAATGGAAATAGTGACCACGCACACAGAAGTGGAGGCTTTACTGCTAGAAAGTAATTTGATTAAGCGTTTGAAGCCTAAGTATAATGTTTTGCTTCGTGATGATAAGTCATTTCCATATATTTTTATTTCGGATCATCAGAGTTGGCCAATGTTATTGAAGCATCGCGGTTCCCAGTCAAAAAAGGGTGATTATTTTGGTCCCTTTGCATCTGCTGGTGCTGTCAACCGGTCAATAAACGCGCTACAACGCGCTTTTATGATACGTAATTGCACAGACAGTGTCTTTAAAAATAGGAATAGGCCCTGTCTTCAATATCAAATTAAAAGATGTGTCGCGCCTTGCGTAAATCTTGTTTCTGAGGAGAAGTATGCTGAATTAGTCAAAGAGGCAAAAGATTTTCTGTCCGGCGAGAGTATCTCGGTTCAAAAAACTCTCGCAGCGCGAATGCAAGATGCAAGTGATGCGTTGGAGTTTGAAACGGCGGCTATTTACAGGAATAGGATCCA
>CALIMD010000259.1 GCA_938028645.1 uncultured Alphaproteobacteria bacterium | reverse complement strand
CATGTCAATATGTGGTCAGAGGATTTCTTGCGAGTTTCGGAAGTTGGGCAAATAGTCGAATCCATGGGATTACCTTTTCAGATAACGCTCGACCATAGCCATATAATTTTTAAAATTGACAATCCCATTGAACAAAAAGTTTTCGATATCGATGAGGATATCAACAGGGGAGATCTGATCCTAGACCCATTTACAGTGGGCCATGTCTGTGGCGACTGGATTTCACAGGGTTGGGTTCGGCATTGTCATGCGCGCTCTGCTGTCCCAAATAACCCGAAGAATATAGTTGCCACTGATGATGAAGGGAATGTTGGAAGAGGTATTCAATATCCTTTCTGTGATCCTGGAACTGGGAATTATCATGAACTATGGAATGAGCAATTATTAGAGCCCTGGAAAGAAGTAGTGCGCCAATTAATGCAGTACCATGCAAATAACGTTGATAGTCGACTGGGGCAAATAAGTACGGAATTCATATCTAATTTTGACTATGGGGAAGGTTGTAAGTACTCGCTTTTTGACCAAGCCCAAGCTTGTACGTCATGGATGCGGAGTACCTGGGACAAAATTCTCGCGAAAGCTGAAAATAAATAATCCATCCTAAATAGGAATATTAATAATAGCTCTTAATCCGCCAGCGGGGGCATCTTCCAGCTCTAATTCCCCACCATGACTGCGCGCAATGTCTCTAGCGATCGTAAGGCCTAGCCCAGTTCCGCCAGTTTCAGGATTCCGGGATGGTTCTACACGAAAAAAGGCTTTGAAAACATCTTCTCGGGACTCGATTGGTATGCCGGGACCGTCGTCATCAACCATTATGATTATTGAATTTTTATTTTGTAACAACTTAACATCCAAATTTTTCCCATATCTTTTAGAATTGGATATCAAATTAGTTAATGCTCTTTTTATCGCTTGGGGTCGAACCTCCAATTTTTGAAGGTTTTGAACGTTTAGTGTCAAATTAATTTTAGATCCATCACGCTTTTCTGCTGTAACTATTTCATCGATTAAATTTTCTAAATCAGTAGCAATGGGTGTTTCAGTTCCTTCTCCTCTTGCAAATGCCAGATAACCTTCTATCATTTTTTGCATATCCTGAACGTCACCTTCCAGCTCTTTTATAGCGGAACTTTTGTCTAGCATAGCCAGTTGCAATTTCATTCGCGTTAATGGAGTTCGAAGGTCATGTGAGACGCCGGCAAGCATTTCGGTCCGTTGTGAGATTTGTCTCAAAATTCTCTGCCGCATCTGACCGAATGCGAGGGCAGCTTGTCTAACCTCTGTTGCCCCACCAGGTTTTAAATCTCCTGGATCTCGACCCATCCCAAAGCTACGAGCAGCCAAAGCTAATCGGCGTATAGGCCGGATCTGATTACGCATGAATACTATTGCGATGGCAAAAAGCACCAGTGAGCTTCCAATCATCCACATCAAAAATATATAAGGCGTTGAGCTGTAAAGGCGTTTGCGATGTACATCAATGGTAAGTACGCCCTTAGCTAGTTGAATATAAACCAAGACCCGCCGGTCAAGTTTCTCCGGATCTATCAAAAACGGCCGTTTGACTCTCTCGGTCATCGCTTTGGAAAGGGTCTTCTGTACTCTATCACCATCTGTCTTGGCTGAATTTAATAAAATTTTATCAGGACTATAAGATAGCTTTATATGAAGAATTTTTTCTGCTCGGTCTCTCACATTATCAAGTTTTTCTTCACTTCCAATTGGGGTTATTGCATCAATTATAAAAGCTATATCTCCTGCGAGCGTATGGGAAAGCCGCCTGGTCATGGTGTCCCAATGACGATCAAAAAAGACAAAGGTAGATATCGCTTGCATTAAAATTAATGGAGTAACAATAATTACTAATGAACGACCAAATAGTGTTTTGGGAAGGAGGTATTTAATTATCGGTTCTATTTTCTTCATTCAAAATGCCGTTTGATATTATTCTTCATGTTGTTTTCAATATATATCCTTGGCCTCGTATTGTTTTGAGATAGCGAGGAAATTTTGGGTTTTCCTCAATTTTCCGCCTCAATCTAGTTATTTGGACATCAACAGTCCGAGTATTCCCAAGTTCTTCATCAACCTCAATTAATTTTTCTCGGCTTAAGATAACACCGGGTGAGTTTGAAAATGCTCTTAATATTCGCGTTTCGGATTCTGTTAATCCGGTTATTTCGTCCCCTTTGTATAATAGGTCTTGTTTTAGATCGTATTGGAAAGGTCCGAACTGAACGCGGTGTCCATCTGATTTATTAATCGCTGGTTGTTGAATACGATGAAGAATCTTTTGAATCCTTAGCACCAGTTCCCGTGGTTCGAACGGCTTTGATAAATAATCATCCGCGCCGGACTCCAAACCCAATATGCGATCATCTGGCTCGTTCATCGCAGTCAAAAGTAATATCGGTACATCCAAATTTTTGCGGAGATCATTAATAAGTTCGATACCTGTTTCTCCAGGCATCATTACATCGATAATTAGCAAATCAAACTCAAAAAACTCGAGTTGTTGGCGGGCTTCTCTCCCATCTGATGCGCATGTGACACGGAATTTATTTTGATGGAGATACCGATCTAATAGACTAAGTAAACGACTGTCATCGTCCACAATTAATATGTGAGAGAGTTCCATATTGATTTCTTGGTCGTCCATTTATCGTCCTTGGTGAGGATATTTCAGTTCTTAAAC
>CALIMD010000258.1 GCA_938028645.1 uncultured Alphaproteobacteria bacterium | reverse complement strand
AAGACCAAACACGAAGCCCTAAGAGCTGTTCGCGAACTACAAAAGCAAGGAATCAAAAACATTGATGTTGGTTGTATGCAAATAAATTTATATTACCATCCACATGCTTTTAAAAATCTTCAGGATGCATTTAATCCAAAGTTAAATGTTAGCTACGCTGGGAATTTTCTAACCCAGTTATTTGAGGACCATGGTTCATGGCAAAGTGCAATTGAACATTACCATTCCAATGATAAGCAAAGAGGACAAAGATACCGCTTAGCCGTAGAGAAACTAAGAAAAGCTCAAAGCTTAAATTTCACACCCGCGGTTCCGGTGAACGCAACTTCAGAGTGGTTTTCTAACCAGCAACAATTAAAACCGGATCTCCACAGCACGAAAGAAAATAGATTACAAAATACTCTTCGGTTTAAAGCTCAACGAAAAAAGGAAAATGAAAGGCTGAGAAAGGCTTTCATGGAAAGAAAGGCAAATGTTCTCAAACGGTGGAAGAAAATGATGGAAAAACGCAAAGACAAACGTACTTCACACGATTCAATTACACAAACTTAACCGTTTTAAGACTAACTTCTTTCTAAATAATCTTATCTCTGAAGTGAATCCCAATTTGGATTTTCCCATGTTTTAGCATGTATTGGCGGCAATGGCTCTTTTTTCCTAATACCGTCTGCGATCTTTTCTGCTAACATGATGGTAGGTGCATTAAGGTTGCCACTTATTATTGACGGCATGATCGAAGCGTCTACCACTCTTAGGCCTTCCACGCCATGAACGCGGCCAGAACTATCAACAACAGACAATTTACTTTTTCCCATAGCGCAGGTGCATGATGGATGATAGGCGCTTTCACCGTACTCTCTAACGAATGAATCAATTTCTTCATCTGTTTGCACCTCACTTCCTGGTAATAATTCTTCACCGCATAGTAAGTTAAGCGCTGGTTGCCTTAAAACTTCTCGGGTAAGACGAATAGCCTCCCTCATCTCTAGACGGTCAATTTCGGTTGACATATAGTTAAATAGTATTTTGGGAGCCGATGTAGGATCATCAGAATCAAGCCAAACACGTCCTCGGCTGGTGGGCCTCATTGGACCAACATGCGCCTGAAACCCATGACATTTCTGAGCAGTACTTCCATCATAATTCATCGCTATGGGAAGAAAGTGGTATTGGATATTTGGATGTGCCACTCCTGCATGCGAACGGATAAAACCACCTGATTCAAAATGATTTGTCGCACCTAGACCTGAGCCGGTGAAAATCCACTGAAGACCGATCATTAGTTTGGAAATTGGGTTTTGCGTTCTGTAAAGTGATATTGGTTGCAAACACTCCATTTGAAGATATATTTCCAGATGATCCTGAAGGTTCTCTCCCACACCTGGTAAATTTTGCACTACCGGTATATCAAGATCGGCTAATTGATTAGCTGGGCCTATCCCGGATAACATTAATAGCTGTGGCGAATTTATGGCACCTGCACTCAATATTACCTCTTGTGCCGCGTAAACGCATATCTTAGAGCCTCTTTTTGTAAACTCTACCCCAATGGCTTTGCCATTTTTCAGAACCACACGATTTACGATTGTATTCTTTTCGATCGTCAAACCTTTCCTTAGCAATGCTTGTCTCAAGTAAGCCTGAGCCGCACTGGAGCGACGCCCATTATTCACGGTCATATCCATACGCCCAAATCCCTCTTGTTGATAACCATTAGGATCTTTGGTAATTGGATAGCCAGCTTCCTTGCCCGCCATCACCCAGGCTCTATGCAAAGGATTGTTCATCTTACCGGCTGTTACTTTGAGTGGGCCATCACTGCCCCGGTAAGTATCACCTCCTATGTCCAAGCTCTCTGCTCGCTTGAAATAAGGTAGGCAATCAGAATACGACCATCCCTGACAACCATCAATCTGGGCCCATCGATTATAATCAAATGCATGTCCACGAACATAAGCCATTCCATTAATTGAACTCGATCCCCCCAAAACTCTGCCTCTCGGGCAGTACATTTGGCGATTATTCATGTATGGGTCTGCTTCTGATTTATATGCCCAATTAACAGCATCATTACTCAATGGATATGCTAATGCCGCCGGCATGTGAATTTTCCAATTCCACCAGTTATCTGAACCACCTGCTTCAATTAACAGTACTTTAATGGATGGGTCCTCAGTGAGGCGATTCGCAAGCACACAACCAGCAGAACCTGCTCCCACTATAATGTAGTCAAAGATCATATCAGATTTCATATAATAGGTTTCATGTAGATGTCGAAAGACACCGAATTCAGTGCCGACAAGCATTCCAATAATTGAGGCCTACTTAAGTTAATTTATCTTTCTTTTTCGCATCAGTATTCACTTTACCTTGCTCTGTGCGGTAAATCGATTTTCCAAAAGGATTTCTTTTTATTTGATCTATGTGTCCATAATCCCATGGTCTGTAGACATCAAAAATTATTTTCTCTTCTAGCCATTCGTCATCTACATTTTGTGCGCGGAAGATCATAAAATGAATCCCAAAAATCATTGCCCAGAAAATCATAATCCAAAAGGTAGCCCACTCCTCCAACAAAAAGAAATCGATTAAAAGTAGAATACTTATCCCGGCAAAGAAGACAAATTGATGCAACTGAAAATATTTTAGGATGAGAATATTGGCTTTATTTAACATTATCACACCAAGGAAAAACTAGAATAATCTGCGCCGGGTTTGGTTCTCAGGTTCCCGAGTTGGTAAAATTTTATAGACTCGGCAGATGGTGATCACTCTCCACATATATCGGGCTATACACACAACAATAGCTAATAAAACAACTTCATCAACTAATTCCATCTTGGTTGGAAAACCATAAATAAGGATCGTACCCAGCACGACAAATGGCGCACTAGCGGCAAAGTATGCTGCATATATAGTTTTCACGGTACCCACCAGAACAACCGCCGAAACAATAGTAAAGCAATAAATCGCAGCAATTTTAGAAACTCCATATGGAGCTTGACCTGTAATTGACGTGAACGTGCCAACACCAAACAATACAGAACCCATTATGGCAAAAAAGAAAAGTTCACTATCCGCCTGACTTCTACTTAATTTTGATATCCCGGTAAAATAAGGCGTAGTCTCAGGATCCCACACATACCGCTTCAGAAAATTTTGTAATTTGAACATATCCTGCCGCTCACCTGTTACCAAAAATAAAGGGTGCTTTGAGCAAATCCCAAGCACCCCTTGCATTATAAAAATAGCAAATACAGTTTTCCGCAAAGATCAAACAATAAGACTTATTTTTTCTTACCATCAGCGCCAAGAATCTGCTCAGTCTGCTTGCCTAAATCTTCTTCCACCGAAACGGTAAGATCAACATTCATGCGTTCTTTACCCTCTATGGTATCACCTTCATTTTCAGGCCATTCCAGTGTCATTAACTCAAACCTTGTTCCTGGGGGAGCAAACAAAGCGAGAAAGGATTGTAGCCAAACCGCTATGCCCGCCAGAATTGCGACAAACAAACCTAGGGTAAGTATACTTTTAATAATATATCGATATGGAAGACCAACCTGTGATGCTGAAATTTCCATTATTTCCCAAGATTCGTATGCGAATATTGCAGCGAAGTAACAAACAACGACTGTGTATGGGATCATGAAAAAGGTGGCACCTAGTAATTCCAACCAGGCTTTGCGACGAAATTTAAGATGTTCCCTTACCACATCAACCCGCACCTGAGTATTCCAGATCACACCAAAACCTAGAACGAGAGCAAAAAGCGCTGTATGGCAGTGCCATTCCGATTCCTGCAACAACGTCGACTCAAAGATTTGGCCAAACCCATAGTCCTCTGCCCAATATTTTATATCAATCTGTAATTTACCCGTTTTTCTGAGACACACGTCATAAACGGTTATAAGTATCATTGGGACGAATAACAAAGAAGCCCAACGTCCAGCAAAGTCAACTAGCCCTCTTATTTTATAGACTACTTGTATTAATGCGTTTGCGACGTCTTGGTTTAAAAAATTGGCACCTGCCTCGTCACCTCTTGTGAGAACCTCATCTGAAGCCATGTGTTTCTCCTTCCTTAACCGTGAACTAGATGCATTAGAGAAAGCGCTACATCGGGGAAAGCCAGAACAGTTATGACACCTAGCGCCTGTAAGATCACAAAAGGGATTATCCCTTTGTAAATAGATTGTATTTTAATTTCCCGGGGAGCAATACCTTTCATATAAAATAAGGCAAAGCCGAAAGGAGGGGTCAGAAATGACGTTTGCAGGTTCACGGCTAGAAGTATGATGAACCAAAACTTTATATCTTCCTTAGCAATATGGTCACCAAAGTCTAACCCCGCTACTAAAGGTGTAAAAACCGGCAGAACAATGAGGGTTATTTCCAACCAATCAAGAAAGAAACCAAGGAAAAAGACTATCGTCATAATGAGGATCAACATCCCCCACGCGTCTAGACCTGCTTTCTCAACGATGAGATGTTCCACGACATCATCACCACCCAGAGATCTGTATACATAGGCAAAGCAGGTTGCGCTTATGACGATAAAGAAAATCATAGAAACCGTTTTTGCCGAAGTATGGCAGACTTGGACCAAAGTTCCCCCGCCTAATCGCCCATTAGCGATCGCAAGTAACGTAGCACCAAACGCACCAACTGCCCCAGCCTCTGATGGGGTAGCCCAACCGAGTAAAATGGAACCTTTGATGAGAGTAATAAGAAAGACGGGTGGCAGAAAACTTCTTGCGATTAACGGCCCCATCTCATTCCGCGGCACATTCAGCAGATTCCCAGGCAGCGGGGGCGCCATTTCAGGTTTTAACGCCGATATTGTTGCCACAAAAATTAGATAGAACGCTGCTAATGTAAGCCCTGGAACAACTGCTGCCATAAAAACGTTACCAACAGAAATTGCCATCAAATCGGCCATGATAATGAGCATGATACTGGGCGGAATCAAAATTCCTAGTGTCCCGGAAGCAGCAATCACACCGCACGATAGTGAGTGACTATAGCCCTGGCGCATCATTGTTGGTAAAGCGAGCGCAGTCATCATTGTTACAGAGGCACCAATAATTCCGGTCATTGCTGCAAGGATAGTTCCCATCACGGTTACCGCGAGCGCGAGCGCCCCCGGAACACGCTTTAAAAGAACCTGCACACAATACAGCAAGTCGTTTGCTATACCGCTCCGCTCCATCATAACGCCCATAAAAACGAATGCTGGAACAGCCACCAAAACGAGGTTTTCCGCTGCTTGTCCCCAGATTCTTGGAATAAAGTTAAAAAATTCAATTAACGAGAACGAATCAAGAAAAAACCCAAGTAGGCCAAAAAGCATGGCTAATCCGCCCAAAATGAAAGCAACCGGGTATCCTGAAAATAATAGAAGTGCCAACGTGACAAACATCACCATCGAGATGTATTCTTGTCCAACCCAAACGAGCGCTTCACCGCGAGAAATTTCTTCCTCAATCATTAAGGATCCTGACATCGTGTAAGCACCGAAAGTACATAGCACCACAACTAACGCCAGTAAGCTGAACATTAATATCGCGACTTTTGCCTCACCAGACCGTGTCTGTACGCTTGAGTCATCCATTTAATAATCCCCGTCCCGTATTATTTAAATTCTTTGTGTCCCTTATGTTGGAACATCTATTATATTGATATTTTAGACCTTCATGTAACAGATGTAAATTATTACCCTATCCTCTCCTATACGGCAAATCAAGAAATGTGAAAAATAAGATTCTCATTTGAAATACAGAGATGGTTACCGCCTCCACGATACACTTTCTACTATTTTAAATCACTCTTCATGTTTCTTAGTCGTAAGCCGCATGCATTAGCCAGAGAGCAACTTCCGGAAATGCCATAACAGTGACAACACCCAGAGCCTGAAGGATCACAAAGGGTATTATGCCCTTGTAAATTGACTGAATCCGGATCTCTTTTGGCGCTATTCCCTTCATGTAAAATAGTGCAAAACCGAATGGCGGCGTCAAAAATGACGTTTGCAGGTTAACCGCCAAGAGAATTATAAACCAGAACTTTATATCGGCATGAGCAAGGTGGTCACCAAAATCCATTTGAATTATTAATGGCGTAAAAACAGGAAGGACAATTAATGTTATCTCTAAAAAATCAAGGAAGAATCCAAGGAAAAATACAATAACCATCACCAAGATCAACATTCCCCATGGTCCTAATCCAGCTTTTTCAATAATGAGATGTTCTACAACGTCATCACCCCCCAGTGATCTATAAACATATGCAAAGCAGGTTGCACTTATCACAATGAAAAAGATCATTGAGACTGTTCGTGCTGCAGTATGACAGACCGAAACTAATGTATTTTTGCTTAATCGACCGTTTGCTGCTGCCAATAATGTAGCGCCAAATGCCCCAACAGCGCCTGCTTCTGATGGTGTTGCAAACCCAAAGAGAATTGAGCCCTTTATTAACGTAATCAGAAAAACAGGCGGCAAAAAACTCCTTAAAACTAAAGGAACCATCTCACCTTTAGGAATATTTAATAAATTAGCAGGCAACGGAGGCGCCAAACTGGGTTTAATTGAAGCCAGTGTTGCTACGTAAATCAGATAAAAGGCCGCCAACGTAAGCCCTGGAACAACTGCAGCCATGAATACATTTCCAACTGATATAGCCATCAAATCCGCCATTATAATCAGCATAATACTTGGGGGAATAAGTATTCCAAGCGTACCCGAAGCGGCAATGACACCTGTTGCAAGCGCGTGGCTATATCCCTGTCGCATCATTGTTGGCAACGCCAGTGCCGTCATCATCGTAACTGATGCGCCAATAATGCCAGTCATAGCAGCTAATATCGTTCCCATGACAGTCACTGCCAATGCGAGCGCTCCAGGGACCCTGCGCAATAGAACCTGAACACAATAAAGCAAATCATTGGCTATTCCACTTCGTTCCAACATCACGCCCATGTAGACGAAAGCTGGGACTGCGACGAGAACGAGATTTTCTGCTGCCATACCCCAAATTCTTGGAACGAAGTTAAAAAATTCAATCAGGGAGAACATATCCAGATAGTAACCAAGTATTCCAAATAACATCGATAACCCGCCAAGGATGAATGCCACCGGATACCCAGAGAAAAGAAGAATAGCAAGGGTCAGGAACATTGCTATAGATATATATTCCTGCGATACGTGAAAAATTGCTTCCCCCCGACCAATTTCCTCGGAAGCCATCAAATTTCCCGATTCGAAAGCCACGGCGACAGCGCCAATGAAAACAATTACACCAACAAAAAACAGCAAAATCATCGCGACTTTGCGTTCAGATGTCGTTTTGCTACTGACCTCCTGGCTCATTAGTTCTTATCCTTAGAGTCGTTTTAGTTTTTATATCAAAATGTTACTCAGAATTGGAAGTTTTGACCATCGATTATCACACGCTCGATCAAAACAGTTGAAAATTTCAATTTGACCTAGAAAGAAAATCGGGGGCCATATGGCCCCCGAAATCTTTACCAACATCGCCTTAAATTAAGCGACTAACTAAAATTAAATTATTTTAGGTATGTTGGCTTAAGAGACTGGGCTTCACCCCAGATCTTATACTGTTTACGGAATGAGTAGTAGCTGTCTGCGAACTCTTTAAAAGTTTTGTCTTTTGCAGACTCTTCCTCAACCACTTCCATCCATGCTTTTTCAAACACAGCTAGCTGATCATCAGTCCAACGACGGTTGGTCACACCGTATTTAGATTTCATAGTCTGCATAGCACCAAAGTTCTGAGCTTCAGTTTCTGCATACTCATAGATCATGTTTGCTTTACAGCCAATGCTAATAAGTCGCTTATTCTGCTTGCTTAAAGCATCAGTCATTTTCTTGTTAGACAAGAACTCTCCAACTGACACCTGTTGATGCCATCCTGGGAAGTAGTTGTTTTTTGCGATTTGATAGAAACCAAGAGAGATATCCATATTAGGCATGGAGAATTCTGTCGCATCGATAACACCGCGCTCTAGAGCTGGGTAAATATCAGCACCAGCAAGAAGCTGTGTTGAAACACCAATCTTAGTCATAACTTTTGCGCCAAGACCAAAGAAACGCATTTTAAGACCACGAAGGCTCTCTAGGTCTTTAACCGGCTCTTTAAACCAACCTGATGTTTCAGGACCGATCAAACCACACGCAGTTGATGTTAAATTATGCTTTGAATAGATTTTTGTAGCGATATCTTTCCCGCCACCAAACCATTGCCAAGCCATAAATTCACCAGCACCGGGACCAAATGGAACAGCGGTCATGAATGCTAGTCCTGGATATTTACCGGTGTGGTAACCAGGAGTTGTATAGCAAGATTCAACCGAGCCTTTTGAAACAGCGTCCCAGCACTCTAGCGGCGGGATCAAAGCGCCTGGCTCAAAAAACTTGACTGAAAATTTTCCACCAGAAGCAACGGTAATGTGATCTGCAATACGTTGTCCTGCAGGACCTAAATGTGCAAGTGTGCTGGCAAAAGCTGCCTGCATTTTCCACTTAACTTTTTTAGCCTGCGCTTCCGAAACTGGGCTAAGCGCAAATGCACCAGCAACAGCAGCGAGAGCAGCAGTTTTTAGAAGTGTTTTACTCATATACTAATTCCTCCCTGTTTATATTCCCACCCTGTGTTTCAAGGTGAACTCATTAGCCCAGAAGCCACTTTAGATCTTCTGACACCACCTTAAGTTACGAAATTAAACTTTGATTACCGACGCAACAAATATGGCATGGCTATGATTAGCCTAACCGACTGATTAGAAGATGACAATCCTGTGAAAAGCTGTTTGATACTTTTTTTTGGACTTTTTATTACAGATTTGCACAAAATTTGCGCAAAAAGGGAAATCTATATGTAAAAAAAAGGAATTTTATTTGTAATACGAGCAGTGAATGTTCAAAGAATCAAGTTTATATCCGATCGAAGGCTTTCACGTGTTCCAGTCGACTATTGGAATTCCGCGCGGATAGAATCATTATTTTCGCCAATCTCCGGCACGGAAAGTAATGGAATCGCTTCTCCCTTCACAGTGGACGGTGGAGCCATTACATCTATCGTTCCTTTTGGAGTGTTTACTTTTGTGGTCTTGAGTGCCGGATGATCACTGACGTCCTCAATAGTATTAACAGCGCCGAAAGCAATTTTTGCGGCTATCAAGCGTTTTCGAACCTCGTCCCTTGTAATCTTATATAAAACGTCTTCTATTTCTTTATCTAAAAATTCCCTATTCGCCAAACGAGCCACGTTATCAACAACCCTTTGATCACTTGCTAAGCTGGGCTTTTCCAGAACCTCTCCACACAATCTAACCCATTCTCGCTGATTCTGAACCGCTATTAAAATTAAATCTCCATTGGCACATTCATACGCGCCATATGGAGCAATGGCCGGATGGTGTAATCCTATGCGTTGCTCGCTCAATTCACCATAGGCCTGATGTAACAACCAGGGCGATAGCCATTCCACCATACCACCAAACATCGAGGTTTTAATTGTAGAGCCTGCCCCAGTTCTGCCACGTTTAATCAGTGCTTCCAAGATCGCTATTTTTGAATACATTCCCGCTGCAATATCACATACCGAGGCACCCACGCGTCCCATCACCTCTGGGGAGCCTGTTACCGAAATCAAACCGCTTTCTCCTTGAACCAGAAAATCGTACGCCTTCATATCGGAATATTCTCCATCCTCCCCATATCCCGAAATATCGACAGTAATCAGCTTGGGATAGCGTTGCCGCAAATCCTCCGAACCAAATCCGGCACGCTGCGCCGCTCCCGGCGCTAGGTTTTGAACGAATACATCTGCTTTCGCTAAAATTCGTTCAAGAAGCGCTGCATCATCTGGCTTTTTTATATCTAAGACCAAACTTTCCTTACCCCTGTTGAGCCAAACAAAATAGGCCGACTGCCCCATTACCTGATGATCGTAGCCACGGGCAAAATCTCCCTCGGCGCGTTCGATTTTTATGACCCGTGCCCCGGCGTCTGCCAACCTACTGGTGCAATATGGCGCGGCCACGGCCTGTTCCAAAGCTACAACTAAAATACCCTCAAGTGGTTGATCCATAAATTACTCCTCAATAAGAGCGTGGGAGTCCAAGAATGTGCTCCGCTAAATATCCCAATACTAAGTTGGTTGAAATAGGGGCAACTCTGTAAAGCCGGGCTTCTCTATACTTGCGCTCCACATCGTATTCTTCAGCAAACGCGAACCCGCCAAATGTCTGCATGCATGTATCCCCTGCTTCCCAAGCAGCATCAGCGGCAAGCATCTTAGCCATATTAGATTCTGCCCCACATGGCTCCCCAGACTCAAACAAATCAGCCGCTCTCTTAGACATCAGTGCGGCTGCTTCAGTATTCGCATAGGCTTTTGCTATCGGAAATTGGACGCCTTGGTTTTTGCCGATAGGACGACCAAAAACTTCTCGTTCATTGGCATAGTCAACAGCCTTTTTGATAAACCAACGGGCATCACCAAGGGATTCGTGACTAATTA
>CALIMD010000257.1 GCA_938028645.1 uncultured Alphaproteobacteria bacterium | reverse complement strand
ATACTGTTTTGCGTTAAGGCTTATGATACCCAGTCAGCAGCAAATTTAATAAAGCCCATAATGGGCGCCAATACCGGTGTCATCCCATTCTTAAATGGCATAGGGCATATTGACATATTGAAGGAAACACTTGGTGAAAATTCGGTCCTTGGTGGAGTAGCAAATATCAGTGCATTAATAGAAGAACCAGGGGTGATACGACATTTTTCAACTATGCAAATATTAAGAGTTGGCGAACTCGACGACACTCCGAGTGTAAGAATTGAAAAATTCCGGGAAGCCTGTGGAGATGCAGCCATAGACTGTCCCATTCCAGAAAATATTGAACGTGAGCTTTGGCAAAAAGTTGTCATGATATGTACACTGGCCGGGGCAAATTGTCTTACTAGGTTGCCGTTAGGAGAGTGTAGAACCAATCCGCAAACCCGAGACCTTATGGTCAACCTAGCTACTGAGGCAGTAGCTGTTGCTGAGTCGTTAGGCGTGTCTCTTCCCAAAAACCAAGTTGAACTAACTATGAAACTTCTGGATGCACTTCCAGAGACGATGAAGGCTTCAATATTAGCTGCTCTCGAGAGAGGAGAAAAGCTGGAAGCTTCGGCCCTTAATGGAGCTATAGCGCGTTTAGGTCGAAAAAACCAAATTGATGCACCAAATCACACGGCAGTCTATGCGGCACTATCGCCCCATGAAAATGGCATCCCGAAAGAATAAACTTGAAAAGTAGAAGGAAAAAAAATGTTTCCAAAACGGCCTGACTTGAAAATTCAATTTTCCCATATTGCTTATCAGTTTGAAAAGCAATTTTCTCTCCGAAATATGGGAATAGATAATTACTCCACTTGGACTCCTGAAGAAACGGCTGACCGTATTTCAGAAGCAGATATCATAGTAGCAACTGGCTTTTGGAGAAATGAACTACTAGAGCACGCAAAACGCCTTAAACTCATTCAAGTAGCGGGAGCCGGTTATGACCAATTCGATGTAGACGCAATAAAATCAAAAGGTATTCGAATGGTTAATGGCAGAGGCGTTAACGCCAATGCTGTCGCAGAACATGCAATGGCTTTAATACTTGGCATCTCACGGCAAACACACCTTGCAAGAGACGCTCAGCAGCGAAAAATATGGAGGGGCATGAACCCCGATTTGGGGACAAGAGAAGAAGAGCTTTCTGGAAAAAGCATGTTAATTATCGGAGCAGGCCAAATAGGTTCAAAGATCGCCGCTATAAGTAGGGGCTTTGGGATTAGAACAACCGGGATGAGGCGCAACATATCACAGATCGACAACACTTTTGATTCTTCTTTTCCAATCGAAAACAAATTGGATCAACTTTCTAAAGCCGATATTGTCGTTCTATGCTGTCCTTTAACTCCCGAAACAAAGGGTATTATTGATAGCGAGGCTTTCGGTGTCATGAAAAATTCAGCTTATCTGATAAATGTGGCACGCGGTGCATGCGTCATTGAAAGTGATTTAATCACGGCACTAAAAACTGGCGAAATCGCTGCCGCTGGAATAGATGTCACAGACCCGGAACCCTTACCTCCCAGCTCAGAACTTTGGGGAATAGAAAATGTTATATTAACACCTCATACTGGGGGCGAAACCCGTCTATATGAAGATAATGTTCTGGATATCCTGATTGAAAATATTGAAAGACTAGAACGCGGAGAAATAGACCTTTTAAATCAAATTGTCTGAGGCAGGGTCACCTAATCTTCTCGCCTCGCTTAACGCTTGGTAGAATTATTTGGGTTAACGAACAAAAAACTAAAAGGAATAGCAACGGCAGAAGCGATAGCGAATAGCTGAAAGGCTTTTAGATACCCAATCATCTGCGATTGTCTCGTGATCTCTCCGCTCAAATTGAATAATCCGGTGATCCCATCGAAATTCCAACCACCTGCAAGAGCCGGAAAACGGAACAATTCATTGAATGGGTTCATGCCGTTGGTCATATCAGAATAATTAAGGGCTGAACTCTGTATTAGTATAGAAATACTTATAGAAATAAAAATACTGCTTCCAAAATGCCTCAGCAAGTTAAAAATACCGGATCCTTCAACCATAAATTTTGGGGTTAATGTAGAAAACGCAAGGACAGCCATCGGTGTATACGCTAATCCAAAGCCAAACCCTTGAAGGCAGTTTGTCCAGAAAACATCAAATTCAGTTAAGTTTATGCTCAACTGTCCCATTTCCCATCCGGCAACCGCCTGGCAGGCAAGACCTATTGCTAAAGCAAGTCGCGGCGCTTTCCTTGTAAATTGCACCACAATGAAAAAACTAAGCCAGTTGCCAAATCCACGAGCAGCAATCAAATACCCAACAAGAGAGTCGGGGTATCCTCTAAGTTCCTGCAATAATGGCGGGAATAGGACAATTGGCGTATAGCTTAACCATCCCATAGCAAAAGCCGTAATGCAACCAAGCGTAAAATTACGGTCGAGGAATAATTTGAGATTCAAAAACGGATTCTGACTTGTAAGTGAATGGACAACAAAAATGTAAAAACAAATAACGGCTAAACAAGCTTCTATAATTATCTCTGTAGATTCGAACCAATCGAGGCGCGGCCCCCTGTCCAGCATTAGTTGAACAGCCCCAATTGCTATAGCTAGCGCTATAAAGCCCGTAAAATCAAATGTTTTCGCAGTGCCTTTTTCCTGATCTCCAACTGATATGGCCGCCACGCCAAGACAGGCAATTCCTAGTGGGACTATCATGAAGAAAACCCACCGCCAATTCAATTCCTCAGCCACCACACCCCCTAGAATTGGCCCCAAAACAGGACCAATCACTCCACCAATACCCCACATCATTAGAGCCATAGGATGCAACCTACGCGGAAATGTGGCTAAAATCATACCCTGCCCCAAGGGCATCAAGGGAGCTCCAAAAGCGCCTTGACCTACTCGGCATAAAACCAATGACTCCAATGAATCGGATAGTCCGCAAAGCGCTGAGAAAATAGTGAACCCACCGAGGCTCACAAAAAGAAGATTACGCCAACCTAGTGTTTGGGCTAACCAACCTGTTAGGGGTGTTGCTATTGCTGTAGCCACCAGATTAAACGTCACCACCCAAGCGATTTGATCCGACGTCGCGGCCATGGCACCCTTTAATTGAGGCAGAACCACGTTTGCTGACGTGATAGTCATTCCAAACGTCAGGGTTGTTATTTGCACCGTCGCTAGGATTAGCCAATGCCGCAGTCCAACTTCTTCTGTTTCCGCTCTTGATGAACTACTCATTAAAACTACTACCAGGTCTGCTATAAACAGGTTTGAGCTAGATAAAAATAAACAAAAATAAAATCAAACACTTGTGTGCCACTTGAAGAGAAAGTAATGCACCAATAGGGTTAACTACATTAAAAATAATGATACACTGATTATGATTTTACTGGGAATATTTTCGTTAGTTTATTATTCTAAGCTAAACTAATTTTGGATACTCAATGACAAAAAGATTAATAAGCGATTTGGGGGGGCTTCCCGCGGGATCGATCGATCGATCCGAACATGAACCCACGATGACTGAGCGTAGGATTGATGCAATGATGATATTGCTGAGAGCCAAGCCACGTTCTTTTTGGGCGTCTGATGAAAATCGTCGAACAATAGAAAGTTTAGAGCCAAAAACCTACGCAGAGTCCGCCTACTACGAAAGATGGGTGCTAGCGATGAAGGGCCTTCTACTTGAAAAAGGAATTTTAACAGAGGCAGAGCTTGACGCAAAAGTCTCTGAAGTTCGATCCAGAGAGCAAATGGCCAAAATATGACCAATTTATTTAATATCGGAGATCATGTAAGGGTTGGAGATGCATTACCACCAGGTCATATACGCACTCCAATGTTTTTGCGCGGATGTAAGGGAACAATAATAAAGCACTTTGGTAGCTTTCCCAATCCAGAGAGACTTGCATATGGATTAAGTGGATTACCTAAAATTAATCTTTACCAAGTTTTATTTGAGATGGACGAGGCATGGAACGGTAATGGTGATTATGAAGATAGGGATACCATAACCGCGGATATATATGAAACCTGGTTGGAAGCAATATGAGTAGTCATTCAAAAGATCATGACCATGGGCACGATCACACGGCCTTTCAAAAAGATATCACCGAACCCAAGGAAGATTGGGAATTTCTAGAAATAGCTATCAGAGAGCTATTGATTGAAAAGAACGTTCTTTCCGCAAGAGAAATACAAGATGAGATTGAGGCTTGGGAGAAAAAAAATCCGGAAAAGGGTGCTGAAATAATTGCCAGATCATGGGTGGACGACGACTTCAAGAACAGATTACTGAGTGATGGCAACAAAGCAGTGGCTGAATTAGGGTTCACGGTCGAATCACTGAAATTAGTAGCGTTAGAAAATACATATGAGATACATCACATGGTTGTTTGCACACTTTGCTCCTGTTATCCAAGGACGCTTTTAGGCGTCCCGCCCTTGTGGTACAAATCTCGTGAATATCGTTCGAGAGCCGTGAGGGAGCCACGTGCTGTACTCAGAGAATTTGGGACCGCTATTCCAGAATCTGTAGAGATTAGGGTAGTAGATTCGACAGCGGATTGCCGTTATTTAGTAATCCCAAAACGACCTGCTAACACCGAAAAAATGAGTGAGGGAGAATTAGTTAAATTGATTACTCGCGATTCTATGATCGGCACTGCCGAAGCCTTGGATCAGCATGGGAAACGCTCTTAATAGCCTGGACGATCTAATCAGCTCTTAGAAAATTCAAAAATAGCTATCGGCTTTAATACCGTATTGTTTCGCCGCGCTCTTAATAGATTCCCAAACACCATCGCTAACACAGATACCTTCTTCCTTGGCTTTTTGCGCAAGAGAAGTCTCGCGTTCTCCCGGCAAGATTACTTGTCCATTTGGATCTAGTGGCTTCGATCCACGAACTTCGTCTACAAAATCTTTCGCTGACTTATCGTATGCCGACTTTGGTCTAAAAGTGTCTGCTTTAATTAATATGAGCAGCCAATTATATTCCACTGCCGCACCGAGCATTGCATCCCCCATTAACTCGGCAATAATGCCTAACCCGCTGCCTTTGGTGCCAGCGGCAGGTAATAATGCGCCTCCATTATAGAAGTCCTCGGGATTAGTAGACGACTTTCCGTCTTTATCTATAATAATATCCTTGGGCAATTTGTCGCCGTTCGCTCTTGCAACTGCAACTTTACCAGCAGGCCAATTAGAGATAGCAAAATCACACACAACAGGGTCATCAGTAAGACCCGGCATTCCGAGGGTATACGGGTTGGTACTCATTACGGGATCTTTCCCTCCAAAGGGAACTACATTGCCCCATAATTTCCTGCCCCCACCACCAAAACTTACAGCTAAAAAACCTGCATTTGCAGCTTGTTCTGCATAG
>CALIMD010000256.1 GCA_938028645.1 uncultured Alphaproteobacteria bacterium | reverse complement strand
ACACGGGGCTGGTAATAATTTATTCTTTATGATCTTGGATCCTGACGGGAATAAGGTAGAATTTTCAGCCGAGCTGGAGCAGATGGATTTTGATCATCCAGTCAGACACTGGCCTCATGATCGACGCACGCTTAACTTGTGGGGAAACGCCTGGATGCGGACTGAGAATTAATATCTACTCTACTTGCCGCTAGCGATAAACCAACCATTTAAAAAATCAGGTTTAGCATATTGAAACTGGGTGCCATCAAAACCTGCCATTTTGCCTCCCGCTGCAATTAAAACAGCGTGCCCTGCCGCGGTATCCCATTCCATCGTAGGTCCTGTTCTTGGATAAATATCAGCCTGGCCCTCCGCAATTAGACAGAACTTGAGAGAAGACCCTCTTGAGATAGATTGTTCAACTTTAAGCTCTGATATAAAAGTTTCTAGTTCGGGACTGCGATGTGATCGGCTAGCAACAACGGTGATCTTCTGTTGATTGGCTTTTCTCACACTGATCTTCTGCTGGACACCATCTTTAATCCTGAGTGCACCATCTGCAAGAGATCCTGCCCAAACGCAGTTATCGACAGGGGTTGAAACCACACCCAAGGTTGGTATTCCCGATTGGATTAGTCCGATATTTACCGTAAAATCTCCATTCCGATTAATAAATTCCTTTGTTCCATCCAAAGGATCGACAAGCCAAAATGTGCCACCACTAACATCGGGTATTTGTCCCATTGCCACACGTTCCTCCGCTATGATTGGAATGTCTGGTGTTAAACGCGTTAAAGCAGGGATGATATAATCCTCAGCGGCTTGGTCAGCGGCTGTCACTGGGGAGCCATCTGATTTTTGCATTATAGAAAACTGGTCATCGTAGAACCGTAGGATTATATTTCCGGCAGAAAGTGCAATTTCGACAACATCGTCTATTATTCCCGAGTATAACATTATTACTCCGTAGTCAAAAAAGAGTTACCGTTTATTCACATAGATTGTTATAATCATACAGTTGCGAGATGTATGTGTAAATTTGTGTTGAAGAGCAATAGATGTGTGGACGATACACTCTTTCAGAAGCGCCAGAAGCTCTGAGGTTACAGTTTCAATTTGATACCTCACTCAATATCGAGCCTCGCTACAACATAGCTCCAAGTCAGTTGGCCCCAGTCGTGATAAATAGTCAATCAGGACGAAAAATTTTCATGTTTCAATGGGGACTCGGTGCCAAAGGGAGGCCACAAGAACCGCTATTAAATAGTTTAATCAATGCGCGGGCAGAGTCTCTTCTGGATAGACCATCATTTAAGGAAGCTTTTTTAAACCGCCGTTGTTTGGTTATCGCCGACGGGTTTTATGAGTGGAAAACCGAATACACGACGAAGCAACCATATCGAATCCATTTAAAAAATAATATGCCCCTTGCATTTGCAGGCATTTGGCAAAAAAATCAGGCAGATAATAGTGAAGCACGACAGCCGAATAAGTTTGCCATTATTACTACTGCAGCGGTTTATTCTATAAGTCATATACATAATCGGATGCCTTTTATATTGAACCCAGGGGATTATGAAAACTGGCTAAATGGAGATGGATTGGAGGTAATAAAAAAATCGAGCACATATAGTGATATGGACCTAAACTTCTATAAAGTTCCTCCAGAGGTAGGTAACATAAACAATGACTCGCGGGAACTTATCAAGGAATACGACCCGCCCCAATTAACGTTATTTTAAATAATCATGAGAGCCCGTAGTTGATCCCTCATGCCTAAGGTATTCTATAAAAATGAGCTAAATATAAGCTCGCTGACTTGTTGAAATACAAAAGGGAATTCAAAATACAAGAAACCCCCAACTGCAGCGCACGATGAAAAGAAACAGAGGAGGGCAATTGCAAGAATTAGTGTCCGGTGGCTTTTCTTTTTAATGTTTGATTTTGAGGGGGTAGTAGTACCTTTTGTCGTCTGAGTGCAACTTTCGATTTTCTTGGAAGCCGCATCATCGAGCGTTTTACAAATAATTTCTATGAAGTATTGGTTAAAATGCTTTGTATTGACCAACAAAACTACTTTATATGCCCAGCGTTGGCGCGAATTATCGAAAGAGTAGTGAATAATTCGAAATTTTCCATTAAGTTCAATTCTGTAATTCAGGGCAAACTCTTTTTTAACTTCTTCTAATGAACTTGATTTTTTAACAGTTTCCCATGTGTGGTTCTGTATCTTTTGGAAGAGGAAATAATCTGCCCTTAGAAATTTTTTTAAATTACCTTCACTTACCATTGGTGGTTCTGTTGTATCAAAAGTGCAGCGTCGGAGCTATTTATGGGGCGAGAAAAATAAAACCCCTGAGCGAATTGACAACCCAACGCGGATAACTGAGCATCTTGTTCGCCGGTTTCTACTCCTTCGGCGATTACATCAAGTTTCAAATTATGCGCCAGCATTATGATTGTTCGAATAATTTCCATATTACGGAAGTTTCGGCTCATATCGTGGACGAAAGATCTATCAATCTTCAGGGTGTCGATAGGGAATGTATGAAGGTAGCTAAGCGATGAATAACCCGTTCCAAAATCGTCTACGCAAACCTTTATATTTAAATCTTTTAATTGGTTCAGCATGCTTACAGAGCGTTGGGCGTTTTGCATAAGAGCACTTTCGGTTATCTCTATTTTTAAAAACTCTGCATCGAAACCCGATTTCTCAATATTTTCAACTATCCCTTCCACTAAATTAGGGTCTGAAAATTGCCGACTGGATAGATTTATACTTATTTCCAGTTGGTCTTCTTTCTTTTTGCTTTTGTTCCACGCCGCTATTTGTTTGCATGCTTTTCCTAAGACCCACTGTCCCAAGTCGTATATAAGGCCTGTTTCTTCTGCGAGCGGGATGAACTCGTTTGGTGATATCACCCCACGACTTCGATGGCTCCATCTTAAAAGAGCCTCGAATCCAGATATAGTACGATCCCGCATCGATATAATGGGTTGGTAATGAAGCTCCATTTCGTCACGATCTAACGCTCGTCTGAGATCGGTATCTAGATCGATTGGTGAAAGACTAGATTGTCTAAATTGTGGTTGGAAAACAATGCTTTGAGATTTACCATCACGTTTTGCACGATACATTGCTAATTCTGAGTCTCTAAGAATTTCTTCTGGAGTTTTATAATCATTGTCTGAATGGGCGATACCCATTGATGCAGATGCAAAAACTTCCCTGTCTCCTAGAAAAAAAGGTTTAGAAAACGAATTTTGTATGTCTTTGGCAATTACTTCAACATCCCTTACTCTATCGATGTCCTGAAGTAATATAGAGAACTCGTCGCCGCCAAGTCGAGCTACTGTATCGCCGATTGGAATTGTCTCCTTTAAACGCGCCGATATCAATTGCAAGAGTTCGTCTCCATGGATGTGTCCAAGACTTTCATTGACAAGGCGAAAGCGGTCTAAATCGATAAATATTATAGCAAACGAAGTCTTTGGATATCTTTTACGTCTAACAAGGGATTGTCGGATACGATCCAAAAGAAGTGTTCTATTGGGAATACTGGTTAGAGTATCATGAAGAGCGTCGTATACCATCTGTTCTTCATTCGATTTTCTTTCACTCACGTCTGTCTGTGAACCTGCAAACCTTGTTGCTCTCCCACTGGACGTTCTAATGGCCAATCCCTTTGCCATCATCCAAAGATAATTATCGCTGAAATGCCTTATTCGATATTCAATTTCAAAATTAGATGTAGTGCCTTCCAAATATGCATCTATCGATGCTCTTACTCGGTCATAATCTTCCTGATGGACCCGACTCAGCCATTCCTTGGGACTATCACTGATCTCATCATCATTAAAGCCCAACATCTCCTTCCATCTCTCAGAATAGCATATTTTATCTGTTTTCAGATCCCAATCCCAAAGACCGTCATTGGAAGCTCGCATAGCAAGAGAATAACGTTCCTCGTTTTTACTCAAATATTCTTTGTTCTTTTTACTCAAATGGTTTATTCCCAGATGCTCGAGA
>CALIMD010000255.1 GCA_938028645.1 uncultured Alphaproteobacteria bacterium | reverse complement strand
CAGCGAGCGTGTTGGTTTTGACGGCGTAGCGCAGGCATTAGCAGGGGCCACTTATATGGGCGGCCATCCGGGAGACCCGATGAAATCTTTTGTGCCGTTTGCGGATTTTGGTACGGCGACAATGGCAGCTTTTGGAACCATGTCGGCTCTGCTCGATAGAGAAAAGACTGGAAAAGGTCAGTTAGTAGAAGGGGCGCTGACCCGAACGGTAATGGCCTTTAATATCGCTTTGCTAGGGGAAGAAGCATTGAAAGGCATCGATCGTCCAGCCTACGGCAATCGAGGCTATAGTGCCGGGCCAAGTGATGTATTTAAAACTACTGATGGCGCTGTTATGGTTCAGGTTGTTGGCCAACCTCTTTTTGAGAGATGGGCAAATCTTATGGGAGAAGAGAGTTGGCTGAATGACCCTCGTTTTGCAACAGACATGGACCGTGGTGAAAATGGAGAACTTTTGAGTGCCCGTATGCAGATGTGGTGTAAAGATATGACGACAAAAGAAGTTCTTGATGCATTGGATGAGGCCCGAATTCCCTGCGGTCCTGTTCTCAGCGCAAAACAGGTTTTAGAGGATCCACATATTAAGGCGATGGACTTTTTGCAGGATATGGATTTCCCAGGGCTTGATAAGCCAATCCCGGTTACCACTACTCCAGTAAAGCTATCGAGAACACCAGGTTCTATTAGAAAGTCAACGGCTACGCTGGGGGAGCATACGTATTCTATTCTAAAGGACTTGAATTATACAGATGAGCAAATTGAGAGTATGAAAAAAGCTAGGGCTGTTTGAGCCCTAGTTTAGAATTTCTGGTCCATGGACATTGCTGGTTGATCGCAGAGGGATTCTCCAATTTCTGTCGCTGGAATACCTGCCACCGAGGTATTATCGGGTACATCTTTCACAACAACGCTTCCTGCTCCTATTCTGCAACAGCTGCCGACGGTGATATTTCCTAACACGGCAGCTCCCGCGCCGATCATTGTTCCAGTTCCAATTTTGGGATGTCTGTCTCCTCTATCTTTGCCGGTCCCTCCTAGAGTGACCCCATGCAGTAATGATACGCTATCTCCCAAAATGGCCGTTTCTCCAATAACTACGCCTGTGGCATGATCCAGCATAATACCTTTTCCAATTTTTGCCGCAGGATGGATATCGACTTGAAACGTCTCGGACACTCTACTTTGTATATACTGGGCGAGCGTCTTTCGGCCTTGATGCCACATCCAATGCGCAATTCGATAGGCTTGGATGGCTTGGTAGCCTTTGTAGAAAATAAACGGTTCGAGATAACTATTACATGCGGGATCTCTTTCGTAGGTAGCTGATAAATCGGCGCGTGCTGACCCTATTATATCTAGGTCTTGGTTGATTGGCTCATATAATATCTGATAGAGAGATAGTGGATTTATTTCCGAAGACCCAAGCTTTGCAGATAGCAGAAAAGCCAGTGCCGTTTGAAATGAGTTTTGTTCTAACACAGCTGTTTGCAACCAGCTTGCAAGCGCAGTTTCCTCAACAAGCCAATGTTCTGCATCCCGACGCATAGCCTGCCAGATTGGATCTACAGTGCTTTTTTCCTCTATCTTCGTGTACGTCATTTGTTCAACCATTTACAATTCAAATTGTTCAAATTTTTTCTTAAAACTAAACAGTCAAAGTGCTTAATATTTGGAAAAAGTAGGCGGTTCCTAAAGACCCCAATAATCCCCATGAAATATAAACCAAGAAAACGGGTTTTTTTACAAGTGCAAAAACAGCCATTGCAGCAGGTATGCTAGTTACTCCACCAGCAATCATAAAGCCCATAGCTGCACCAGGCGCCATCCCTAATTCAACTAACCCACCCACAGTGGGTATAGCTGCAAATCCGTTAAGATATGCTGGTATCCCGAGCAACACAGAACTTGGTATAGCCCACCATGCGGTTCCACCTAGATATCGGCCTATTTCTTCGGCGGGAATGTATGTGACCATCAAACTTTCTAGTACGAATGCCAAGGTTAGCCAACGCAAAAGGAACCAACCAGCAGACCAAGCTTCGTTGATAAAAAACTCGCGTCGCTCTGCCTCTTTCCAAAATTGCCAAGTTATGGATGTTTGTTCCAAGGATTTATTGGCTCCGCAGGGGGCCGAACCGCAACCCACGGATTTTATTAATAATGGATCTTGTAATAATCTGTGAGAATTAAATCCATGCAGAATAAGACCGGCTGAGGCTCCAATGAAAATTGCAGATAATAGTTTTGTAAGCGTGAATGCTAAACCAAAAACAGGTAGCATCAGGAAAAATATTTGCGGGTCCATTAAAGGCGATGCTAGCCAGAAGGCCATTACAGGGGCTAACGGCACTCCGGCAAGAAGTAAGCCTGCTATTATTGGCACTACGCCGCAGGAACAAAAAGGGGAAATAGCTCCAAATATTGCTGCCGCTAGGATTGCTCTGACTGGGTTCCCTGAGAAAACCCCAGCAATTTGTTGATCTAGTCCAGTTGCTTTTGCAAAAGCCGCTGCGCTAACAGACAAGAGTAAAAAACCAGATATTCCAACTAGCGCATCGAGGGTGAAACTTAATGTAGCCTTCGCTTGATCATAATTTAAAATAACCAAGACGAATATAAGAGCGATTATAGTCAAAACGACACGGTCAAATTTCCGTATTTGTTTTGAGAAGACTGCAGAGCTAGAGAGTAAAGTCATACTAATTCTCGCTGTTTTCAAAATTAGGCAGTTGTGTGCTTTCAGGCATACCGTCGTCTTGAATGATAACAGAAGTGGTCAACTATGCTAATGTTTTTAAATCGAAGTTTTTATTAGAAGATTGCGTCTTATTTTGCAGAAAGGTTATCTACTTCGGAGATTTGCTCGGGCGTCATTTTCCACTCAATAGCATCAACGTTGGCGTCAATTTGTTCAGGTTTAGTTGCTCCAGCGATGATACTGGCTGTGGTAGGGCGCGCCGCCATCCAACTAAATGCTAGTTCTAAAAGGCTGTGTCCATGTTGTTTCGCGAAAGCATTCAATTTTTCTACAATAGAAAAGTTTTCGTCTGTTACATATACCCGGTTCGCGAACGTAGGCATATCCGTAAGCCGTGCTCCCTCGGGCATTTTATTAGATTGATACTTTCCAGTTAATAATCCGCTTGCTAGAGGAAAATACGGCAATAAGCCGCAACCGTATCGTTGCATTGCAGGGATCAATTCATGTTCAATTTCTCTATTGAGAATATTATATTCATCTTGGCAGGATACAAATCGGGTTATGCTCGATGATTTTGAGATCCATTGAGATTCTACCACTTGCCATGATTTCAGGTTAGAGCAGCCAATATAGCGAACCTTACCTTGTGTCACTAAATCTTCTAGCGCCCGAAGTGTTTCTTCCATCGGAGTTAATGGATCTTCCTGATGAAGTTGGTACAGATCAATCCAGTCTGTCTTTAGTCGTGTTAGGCTGTCTTCAACTGCAGACATAATATACCGTCTGGACGCTCCAATCTTGGTCCCATCGTCACTCATAGCCATCCCAAATTTTGAGGCTAGGACGATATCTTTGCGTCTTTGGCCTAATATTTCTCCCAATTGCTCTTCTGAGCCACCTCGTGCGCCGTACATATCAGCTGTATCGAATAAGGTTATACCTTTTTCGATCGCTCGATCAACAACTGCTCGGGTTCCCTCTAGATCTAAGCGCATACCAAAATTATTACACCCTAGACCAACGGTTGAAACACGGAGCCCAGAAGTCCCTAAATTTCGGTATTCCATTATTTTTCTCCCTCTTGAAGCTAAAAATATCCCAATTATGGACCAAAGCCAATACCTGTATAGTCCGATTAGCAGCATGATAAATTGATTAGCTCAACAATAATGTTCTTGGCAAAAGTAAGTAAGGCAACTATATGAAGGTTATGGAACGCGAGAACCTTGATAGAAACTTTGGCTTTTTACTTCATGATGTTTCTCGTCTCATGAGAACGGTCTTTGACCGTCGGGGGCGTGAAATTGGATTAACGCGATCGCAATGGTGGGTGCTGACGATGTTATATGCCAAAGAGGGCGTTACCCAATCTGAATTGGCGGACTTCATGGATTTGGAGAAACCAACGTTGGGGCGTCTTCTTGACCGCATGCAAGAAAAAGAATGGATTGAGCGTAGGCCCGATCGTCATGATAGGCGTGTGAATAGATTATATTTGACAGATAAGGTTCAAGAAATAATGCGTGCATTAAGGAAGACAGCGGCAGATGTGAGGAAAGATGCTTTAGGGAATATGGCGGCGACAGAACGGGAAGATTTTATAGATACGTTAATCAAAATCAAAAATAATCTTTCAAATTTGAATTAATGAGAAATTGAGTGGTTCGAATATAGAACTTTTTTAACTAGTCGAAAAACCATTAGTAATCAGATAGAACATCACAACGAAAATTAATAGGATAAATAAGGCGCAGGTAATGGCAGAAGATCAGGACATGGATACCACTCCCGAAAAGGAAACACTTCCGGTGAGGCCCGAACGCAGGTGGGGGAGAACTATCCTAAGAACATTTTTGCTTATCGTTATACCTGTTGGTGCATTAATAGTTGGTGGTTATTGGTATGAGGCGACCGGGCGTTATATTGAAACTGAAAATGCCTATATCAAAACTAATGTAATCGCAGTCAGTGCAGACATTGAGGGTCGCGTGACAAAGGTTTTTGTTGATGAAAACCAGCGAGTTTCAAAGGGAGAACTGTTGTTTCAAATGGATCCCAATTCATACAATATGGCTGTTCGTATGGCCGAGTCTCAGCGTGAGGCGGCGCGTCAAAATATATCTGCCATGCGGGCTGAATATTATCAAATCGTTGCTGAAATTGAAGAGAAAAAAGCCAACGTCGCCTACTATCAAAAAGAGGTAAAAAGACAGCGGAAATTGATAAAAAAATCAATCACGACCCGCTCTAAATTGGATGAGGCAGAGTACAATTTAACAGCAGCAAAACAAGAGGTAGCTACACGCAGGCAGAAAATTAGAACTGTTCTAGCAAAATTAGGCGGTGACCCAGCCCGTCGTTTTGAAGAACACCCAGACTTCATGATGGCTGAAACAGAGCTTTCAATGGCAGAAATGAATTTGGGATATACCGAAGTCAGAGCGCCAATTGATGGAATTGTGACGCGATTGAAATTAGAGCCAGGTGAATGGGTGGAGTCTGGCGAGCCAGCGTTTGGATTAATTGCGGTCGATCGCGTCTGGATAGAGGCAAATCTAAAAGAAACACAACTGACCCACGTTGAGGTAAATCAAAGTGTCACGGTAGAACTTGATGCTTATCCAGATCAAGTGTGGCAAGCTAAAGTGGGTAGTATTAGCCCAGCGACTGGGGCGGAGTTCTCAGTATTACCGCCACAAAATGCTTCAGGTAATTGGGTGAAGGTCGTTCAGCGTTTACCAGTACGGATAGAAATTCAACAAAAGGAGGGGCAACCTAAACTGAGAGCGGGGATGACAGCAACAGTGTCTATCGATACGCTTCACAAAAGAGATCTATGGGGTTCGATCAAGTCTAGTTTTCTTGACATGAAAGATGGTCTGTAAATTCAATATTTATTCAATTGGTTGCTGTCGATTTTTTTTT
>CALIMD010000254.1 GCA_938028645.1 uncultured Alphaproteobacteria bacterium | reverse complement strand
TCTGGATCTAATAAGTCGCAACTCTGAATATCGACAATTCTATTACTGTCTCGCTCGTGAAACCCTACAACCGATTTTGTTTCAAATCGTTTTATCGATATATCTGCCCGTCTTCGTGCTTGTATCTCCGATGGTATTAACTTAGAGAAGACGGTGTTGGGAGAAATAACTGTTTTAGTGACATTTTTGATGCGATTTATCTTCCATTCCTGATAGGGAACAGTATTCCAGTGCTGGAGAGAACACCCTCCACATATCCCAAAATATGTGCATGGTGCTGAGACTCTTTCACTAGAGGCTTTTGTGATTTCCAAAAGTTGTCCAAAAACACCTTCCGCTGTTTTGAAAATAGGACGCGTGATTATATGTTCCCCGGGTAGGGTGCCGGGAATAAAATAGGGCTGATTTTCTTTGAGATTACTATTGTTATTGGAAGATGAATTATGGGATATTCCATCGCCTTTACCGCCTATACGATCGATAACTAATTCCATTGTCGCAGTATGACTAGGAAAACGCTTAGTCGTTTTTTTGTTTTTTTTCTGGCGTTTATTCATCTTATAGAATAGTGAATACTCTGCATTTCTAGTATAATCATACGGATTTTCGAACTGGAAAAATTTCCGGGTTCACACTAGGAAAAAATGCTAACATGGACGTCGCCTTGTCTCCAATATTTCGAATTTCATGATGAAGCCTACTTGGAAGTAAAATAGAGGAAGTTCCATTCAGATCTGCGTTTATCTCATAGGGATCTCCATCTAAAATGACACTGATTTTTCCGGTCGCAAAGGTGATAGTCTCTTCCACTAGATGGTAATGCATTGGAATGACATCCCCAGGTTGCAGGGGTTGTTCCCATAACTCGCATGCACCAGATCCGGTGCTTTGTGTGATAATCCTCGCAATTGGAAGGTTTGAATTTTTCGATATGAAAACATCGGCTTGGTTGTGAATGCGTACAGCCAAAACAAGCTCCTTTTTATTTTTGATTAAAAACCTTAGATCGTTCTTAGGAGCATGGTGTATTTTCCTCGATTAGTGTCACCAAAATTGTCTCTATTTTTTCGATTATCCTAATAACGATAATTTTCCCCTTTGAATGGCCCCTGCGGTGTTACGCCAATATAACTCGCTTGTTCCTCGCTCATTTTTGTAAGCTTTGCGCCGACCCTTGCTAGGTGTAGCTCTGCAACTTTTTCGTCAAGTGCCTTAGGCAGCACATAAACTTCATTCTTATACTTCCCAACATTTGCCCAGAGCTCTATTTGCGCCAAAACTTGGTTGGTAAATGATGCGCTCATAACAAAACTCGGATGGCCTGTAGCGCACCCAAGATTTACCAAGCGTCCCTCAGCTAGTAGCAATATTCTTTTCCCATCAGGAAATTCTACTTCATCAACCTGTGGTTTTACGGGATGCCACTTAAAGTTTCGAAGGGCCTCAACCTGTATCTCTGTGTCAAAATGGCCAATATTACAAACTATCGCTCTATCTTTCATTTCTCGCATATGATCGATCGAAATTATATCTTTGTTTCCTGTTGCTGTGACGAAAATATCAGCTTTGGATGCGTATTCATCCATGGTGGCAACTTCATACCCCTCCATAGCGGCTTGAAGTGCACAGATAGGATCGACTTCAGTTACAATTACTCGGGCTCCGCCGTTCCTTAAACTGGAGGCGGAACCCTTTCCAACATCCCCATATCCGTTTACCACTGCCACCTTACCTGAAAGCATCACATCTGTTGCTCTGCGTATTCCATCAGTAAGGCTTTCTCTACATCCATAAAGGTTATCAAATTTTGATTTTGTAACACTGTCGTTGACGTTAAATGCAGGTAATTTTAGGGTTCCGGCTTCCTGCATTTCTACTAATCTGAGAACGCCAGTCGTGGTTTCTTCGGAGACCCCTCTGATTTCATCAAGTAGTTCTGGGTAATCTTCGTGAACTATTTTGGTTAGATCACCTCCGTCATCTAGTAACATATTTGGTTTCCAACCATTAGGCGCTTCTATTGTCTGTTTTATACACCATTCGTACTCTTCTTCAGTCTCACCTTTCCAAGCAAATACTGGAACCCCTGTTGCCGCTATTTCGGCGGCTGCATGATCTTGGGTGGAAAAAATGTTACATGAACTCCACCTTACTTCTGCACCTAGATGGGTTAGAGTTTCAATTAGTACGGCTGTTTGAATAGTCATATGAAGGCAACCGATTATTCTAGCGCCTTTTAGTGGCTTCGATGCTCCATACTCGTCTCTAACTGCCATCAGACCTGGCATCTCTGTTTCAGCTATTTTTATTTCACGGCGTCCCCACTCAGCAAGGGATATGTCGGCTACTTTATAATCGGAGTGTTCAGTCATTTTTTTATCCACAACAAGCTCTACAACTATTCAAAATTTTTATTTAGGTTGGCATATAGCAGTCCCTTTGAACGGGAGCAAGCAATTGAGCATCGATATCTAGTTTTGCGCTTTATTTATTGGGTTCACACTCCCGTAGAAGCTTTTCCTAATCATAGTATTGCCGCAGGCGTTCTTCAACAAGTGTCATCTCTTCTATGCTGGCATTTGCAAATGCAAATCTAAGAAAATGTTCCTGATTAGGACCAAAAAATGTTCCTGGAAGGCAAAGAATGTTCGATTGTTTTGCCAATTTCATTGCAACTTGGCGCGCGGATAGTTCGATAAATGGATGCTTTATGTAAGCGAAATAGGCACCACAGCTCACAAGTTCAAAATTTATCTCTTTAGATTGAAATAATCCTTGAACAAAATCGCATCGTTCTTTGATGATCTTTTGTTTTTCAGATACCCAGTTGGATAAATTGTCGAGACCAAATAATGCGGCATCTTGTGAAATTCGTGGTGCACAAATAGCGAGCGTGTCCATGATTTTGGTGATAGAATTGATTGTT
>CALIMD010000253.1 GCA_938028645.1 uncultured Alphaproteobacteria bacterium | reverse complement strand
ATCAACTATAATCGTTTTTTCTTTATTCCGAATTACCCAGATATAATAATCCATGGCCATGGGAGAGTCATGGGGGTCGCCCTTCATAAAAATATCGCCCCGCACACCAAGCCTCTCTCCATATTTAATCGCAAACACCTCAAACTCTGGCAACATCAATTATCACCCCATTTCTCAAGATTTGTTACAAACCACATTATACAAATAGTCGACTACTGGCGATCGCCGCTCCATCTCTCAACGCCGATAATTTAGACCAAACCACATCAGATGTGAGCCGTCCCATTCCCGCTGAAGTATCAAAACCACAATCTGTTCCAGCCACCACTTGGGTAGGGTTTCCCAATATTTCTGCAGCCAATTCCAAGCGGTCTGCTATAACTTCCGGGTGCTCCACAAAGGCCGACAGTGTATCTATAGCCCCAACAATTAAATATTGATCCTTATCTATTTTATGGTCTTTAAATAATTTTATTTCATGCTGATGCCGAGAGTTAGCAAAAGGAAACAGAAACCCCCCAACGTTAGCCTCTAACAAGCTTGGCAATATATACTCAAGCGGCACATCTTTATCGTGTGGTGATTCATAATTGCCGTAGCAAACATGTAAGCGAACTCTGTCTCGAGGTAATCCTTCGAGCATTTTATTAATTCTCACAACGACCTTATCAACAAAACAGATAAAATCACGCAGCGGTCTGTCGTGGAAAAGGGTATGCCGTTCCAATCCTAAATCGGGAGCATCAATCTGAAGAATAAACCCTGCATCAACTGCCGACTTATATTCAACTTTCATAGCATCTGCTAAGGCATCAAGATATTCATCATCATCCGAGTAGTAATTATTTTTTATGGCTGTGGCGACGATGCCAGGAGATGGTGCGGTTATAAACGTGTCTGTGAATCTATTCTCATAGGGAGTTAAAGCAGTTTGGAAAAGTTTAATTTCCGTAGAATTTTCGGAGGCGCCTGTATAGACGATGGGAGCAATTGCCATAGGAGGTTCAAAATTACTAACTGCGGTTATTTTCTCTAGCGCAATTTTCCGTGCTGCGGCGAATTCAGGATAATCTTTCAATTCGCTGCCAGGGGGACGAGACCAACGTCCCCCAAATCCATTCATTCGATGCTGTAGATAAAGGAAAAATGCCTCACGCATCTGCTCGCCATTACTTGGGATATCAATACCAATTTTAGCCTGTTGCTCAATTACCCAATGCGTTGCTGCCTCGCTTTCTTTATTTAGTATATCTGAATTTATAAGCTCGCCCTTTGCTCGCTTGGCATACAATTCAACTAATGATAAAGGACGCGGCAAGCTTCCCGCATGAGTAGTAAGTATTCGTTTTTTATGCTCGATCATTACTCAGTTTCTTATCCGGTTGATTTTTTATTTTCCCCATCTCAAAGCGATTAAATCTAAATCTTTGGACAGTTTAAGCAACTTTTTCCGAGCCAGTTCTGGCAACGCTTCTAATGGGTGACGAACGGCATCAGACTTAATTACGCCACCCTGCTTCATTATTACTTTGCATGCTCTCAGTCCACATTGGCGATTTTCTAAATTAATCAAAGGTAGGAGGCGTTGATACTGCTCCTCTGCTTTATCCATATGACCATCCAAATAATCGAATACTATCGGACGAATTTGTTCACAGGCGAGTGCGCTTGTCATTGTGCCAGTTGCACCAGCCTCAAGATCGGCCAATAAGGTGATGCCCTCCTCGCCATCAAATGGCCCATCAATATAATCTTTTGCTGCCCCTAATAATGCTTTGAGTTTCTCCGCCGTTCCCGGTGTTTCAATCTTAAAATATGACACATTAGTAAAATCTTTGGCTATTTTAGCCAATAAAGATACTGGCAACGTAACACCACTCAAGGGAGCATCCTGTATCATGATAGGAATATCAATGGCATTAGCAAGGGCTTCAAAATGCTGATAAACACCCTCCTCACTTGCCTTTAATAATGCCCCATGGTAAGGCGCCATCATCATTACCATTGAAGCTCCCTGCTTCTCAGCATTTTGGCATCTTTCAACAGCAATCTGGGTGCTAAAATGGCTACAAGTTGCGATTACAGGCGTCCTCCCGTTGGTATGCTCAAGACAGACAGTTTGAAGTAACTCTCGCTCAGAATCAGACAGTAAAAATTGTTCAGAATAATTTGCCAGAATACACAAGCCGTCTATTCCTTGGTCGATCATGCAATCAATAACACGCCTTTGACCATCCAAGTCCAAAGATCCATCTTCGTTAAACGGGGTTGGAACTATTGGGAAAATCCCGCGATAAACATCGTGCATTGGCTCAACCTTCCGAAAAATTAGCTTAGTCATTAACAATAACTTTTAAAAATAACTAAATCGAGTAAATCTCGATTGGGTTCTAAGGAAGTAGAAATTATCACATCCATCAAATTTAAATAAATTTAACCCACTTCTCGCCAAGAAAACTTGCTTAATTCAACTTAACTTGGCACGAATATAGACATGAAAAATGTTGGACAATCGATAGAAAGAGTTGAAGACCCTGCACTTCTTAGAGGGGAGGGCCAATTTGCCGATGATATGGCAGAGCCTATTGGTTGTTGTTATGCCGCGTTTCTTCGATCGCCCATCGCACACGCTAACATTCGAAATATAGATAAAGAAAAAGCAGAGGCCTTACCGGGCATTATAACCGTTATAACAGGCAAAGACATTTTAAGTCTCACAAAGCCTTTTATTTCTGGAGTAAAAGTAGATGCCCCTCAGTATGCACTTGCTACCGATACTGTTCGATACGTAGGCGAACCCGTAGCCATTGTTGTCGCTGAAAATAGATACCTTGCGGAAGATGCTCTGGAACTTATCGATGTCAAATACGACCTGTGTCAAGCCGTTATAGATCCCCAAGAAGCAGCAAAATCAAATGCTCCACTACTCCATCATGCCGTTGGATCCAATATATTGCACGAGCGTTGGTTTAAATATGGCGATCCAGACGAAGCTTTTGAAAACGCCTATAAGATTGTAGAAACGACTATCGATTATCCTCGTAACTCCTGTACTCCGATAGAAACCTTCGTTGTTTTGGCTAAATACAGACCAGGCGATGAAGCTTACGACGTGACTGCCAATTTCCAGGGTCCATACACGCTCCACCCTGTTATGGCACGGTCACTTTGTGTTGAAGGTAATAGATTAAGGTTAAAAACCCCTCCTGATTCCGGCGGATCGTTTGGTGTAAAGCAAGCAATTTTTCCCTATGTAGTAGCCATTAGTATTGCCGCAAAGGTATCAGGAAAACCAATAAAATGGGTGGAGGACAGATTAGAGCATTTAACCGCATCCACCTCTTCGACTAATCGAGTAACAACTATAAAAGCCGCACTCAATAAAAAGGGAATTATTACGGCTCTTGACTACGATCAACTAGAAGACTGCGGTGCCTATCTACGGGCTCCCGAACCCGCCACAATTTACCGTATGCATGGAAATATGACAGGTGCCTACGCAATACGAAATGTAAAAATTCATAATCGTGTTGCCGTGACGAATAAGACCCCAACGGGACTAATGCGAGGATTTGGAGGACCTCAAGTATATTTTGCTCTAGAACGGCTAGTAGATGTGGCGGCAGAAAAGATGAGCCTAGATCCTTTAGAGATAAGAAAACGTAATCTTATCCCCGCAACAGCGATGCCATACAAAACCGCGCCAGGAGCGGTATTAGATAGTGGTAACTATTTGTCATCAGTGTTGAGAGCGGAAGCGGACGGGAATTTAGAGTATTTGAAGCAACAGAGAGACAATGCCAGGAAATCTGGTCGTCTCTACGGAATCGGCTATTCAATAATTGTGGAGCCGTCTATTTCAAATATGGGATACATAACGACATTATTAACACCCGAAGAGAGAGAAAAATCAGGAGCAAAAAATGGCGCTTTGGCATCTGCTACTGTAGCATTTGATCCATCCGGGTCGGTCACAGTTAATGTATCTTCCGTGCCACAAGGACAGGGGCACAGGACTGTATTAGCCCAGGTTGTTGCTGATGAATTAGGGATTGATCATAAAAAAATAATGGTAATTACTGATCATGATACCGTTAAAGATTCGTGGTCAATAGCCTCGGGAAATTATTCTAGCCGTTTTTCTGGAGCTGTTACAGGTGCTGCCAAAATAGCATCCAAACGCATAGCAAAACGTTTAAAGATCATAGCTGCGGCCGATTTAAACACCACACCCGATCATGTTGAATTGAAAGATAATGTAGCAAGATCTACAATAAATACAAATAATACCATTCCTCTTAATAGGGTCGCATCTAAAGCTCATTGGTCACCTTTATCCATACCTGAAGGTGCTGGCAGTGGCCTTTCGGAAACAGCTTTCTGGACGCTTCCTGAATTGTCAGAACCAGACCAGATGGACCGGATTAATTCGTCTGGAACGTATGGGTTTATTTTTGATTTTTGCGGTGTAGAGGTTAATCCAAAAGACGGTTCAGTAAGAATTGATAAATACGTTACGATGCATGATGCTGGTAAAGTTTTGAACCCGAAACTCGCTGATGGTCAAATCAAGGGTGCGTTCGCACAAGGCATCGGAGCGGCGCTTTTGGAACAACTGTCCTACTCCGCCGATGGAGCTTTTGAAACAGGAACGTTTGCAGATTATTGCCCACCTTATGCTACCGATATGCCGGAATTACTGATTCTACATGACGAACATCCTAGTCCTCTGACACCAACTGGAGCCAAGGGTCTCGGTGAGGGCAACTGTATGTCTACGCCGGTATGCATCGCCAACGCGATTTCTGATGCCATTGGTACAGAAGTGTATACGCTTCCCCTCACCCGATCCAAGGTGCATAAAATATTGGACAATGAAGAACCGGCTCCACCAGCATATATGGAGGCGGCAAAAAAAACTGAAAGAAACGAGGGTTACAGTCTTAACAGCGGCGGATATACAATTATCAAGGCAACGCCTGAAAAAATATGGGCATCTATATTAAATCCCGACGAGTTAATTTCGTTAATACCCGGTTGCAAATCTTTGATAAGGACAGCACCTTTCTCTTTTAATGCAGAAGCGAAGATAGGTGTCGGTCCAATAGCTGGAAATTTCACAGCAGACTTTCATTTTAGTGACTTAGTTGAACACAGAAGCCTGTCATTAAATGGAACAGCCAGTGGGGCATTAGGAATAGCCACTGGTACTGGGCGAATTAAACTTGAGCCAAATGATAAAGAGGTCAAAGTAGACTATAGTTATTCCATAACTATAAATGGGAAAATAGCCGCCGTTGGCGCGAGATTACTCGAGGGTGTCGTAAGAAAGTTAATAGAGCAAACCATAAATAATTTTGTTTATGGATTACGAGATAGCCCTCCGAACGGTATTTTGTTTAAACTTTTTAGATGGCTTGGAATTAGAAATTGAAACCTCCTTCCTTTGATTATTCAAAACCGGATACAGTCGATGAAGCATTAAACTTACTGGATACAGAAAAATCGAATGCGAGGATTTTAGCGGGCGGCCAATCATTAGCCGCGATGTTAAATATGCGTTTAGTGCAACCGACTGTTTTAATTGATATTTCGGATTTAAGTGAATTGAAAACGATAACTATACAAAATCAAACGATTCAAGTCGGAGCGGCTATCACACAAGCGGAACTTCTAGCCTGGGATCAATTGCATCAACAACCCCTCTTAGAAAAAGTACTCCCGTGGGTTGGTCATTATCAAACTCGGCAGCGCGGAACAATTTGTGGCTCGATAGCCCACTCAGACCCTAGTTCCGAATTACCTTTAGCTTTAGCTGTGTTGGAAGGGTCAATTTTAGCGCGAAGTAAAAATGGATCTCGAAAAATCAAAACCACTGAATTCCAAATAGGCCCTATGCAAACATCGCTGAAAGATAACGAGATGATAACTGCGGTGCATATTCCTATTGCTGCAACAGATAGTGCTTTTGGCTTTAAAGAAGTAGGACCTCGTCGTGGCGATTTCGCCATTACTGCAGTAGCTGCTGCCGGCACAAAGGACGGAGTGTTATTGGGAGTGGCAGGAGTAGCAGATGTGCCCACGACCAAACACTTTTCACACAAGGAAACCCAAGAACCTAACGAATTACTGAACGCGTTTGCATGGGAATTGGAGGGTTCTGATGACGTCCATGCGACAGCAAAGTATCGTCGCAATCTAGTTCGACATTTAGGTAAAGATGTTATCAATGAGGTACTCAATGCAGTATCTTAAAGCAGACTCAAAAACTGAAATTAAATTCTATTTGAATGGTAAGCTCGTGAAGGGAATGGCAGAGCCGAGGCGTTTACTCGTCGACTTTCTGCGGCATGATTTGGGGCTTACAGGAACACATGTTGGTTGTGAGCATGGAGTATGTGGAGCCTGTACAATTCGCATTGAGGGAAAAGCTACTCGGTCATGCCTACTTTACGCTGTGCAAATGAGTGGGAAGACAGTTGAAACTGTAGAATCTCTTGGAAGTAATCAGAGCCTAAACAGTTTACAAAAAGCCTTTCGAAAGCATCATGCCCTTCAATGCGGCTTCTGCACGCCTGGAATTCTAATGTCATTAACGCAATTGATAGAGGAAGAACCTGACGCTGACGAGCAACGAATAAAGGATATATTGACAGGGCACCTTTGCCGTTGCACC
>CALIMD010000252.1 GCA_938028645.1 uncultured Alphaproteobacteria bacterium | reverse complement strand
CTTTCGTAATAGCAGCAGTTAACGTCGTCTTACCATGATCAACATGACCTATAGTACCAATATTACAGTGAGGCTTATTACGCTCAAATTTTTCCTTCGCCATCTTTACAACTCCGTCTTTCAAATCGTGTTTTATTCAATTAAACCTTTGATCAGTTATTTAAAATATTTTAGGCCATTTTAGCAGTAACTTCGTCTGCTACCGCTTGAGGGACCTGTTCATAATGATCAAAATGCATAGTGTACTGAGACCTTCCTTGGCTCATCGATCTCAATGTATTTACATACCCAAACATGTTAGCCAATGGAACCATTGCATTTATAACGCGGGCGTTTCCACGCTGGTCCATCCCAGACACGTTCCCACGACGACTATTTAAATCGCCAATTATATCCCCCATATAATCCTCGGGCGTCACCACTTCTACTCGCATTACTGGCTCTAAAAGTTTTGGCGCACATTTCGGTATTCCTTCTCGAAACGCAGCACGAGCAGCAATTTCGAACGCCATAACACTGGAGTCCACGTCATGACTAGCACCATCTATAAGTGTTGCCTTGAAGTCAATCAGAGGGAAACCCGCAACCACCCCTGTCTCCTTCGAACTCTCTAATCCTTTTTCAACTCCTGGGATATATTCTCTCGGGACAGAGCCGCCGACCACTTTATTCTCGAACTCGAAACCTGAACCGACTGGAAGCGGCTCAAGGATAAGCTTCAGACGTGCAAACTGTCCGGAACCCCCTGTTTGTTTTTTATGTGTATAATCGATTTCAGCGGTTTGAGTGATTGTCTCCCTATATGCGACTTGTGGTGCCCCTACGTTGGCATCCACTTTAAATTCACGCCTCATTCTATCAACTAAAATCTCTAGGTGAAGCTCACCCATTCCCTTTATTATTGTCTGACCACTTTCGTGATCTGACGTAACCCTGAAGGAAGGGTCCTCGGCGGCCAACCTGGCTAGTGCAGTCCCCATTTTTTCCTGATCTGCTTTTGTTTTGGGCTCTACCGCAACCTCTATAACCGGATCGGGAAAGTCCATCCTTTCCAAAATGACTGGAGAAAGGGGGTCACAGAGTGTGTCGCCCGTTGTTGTATCCTTTAAACCAGCCAGTGCCACTATGTCACCTGCTCGGGCCTCCTTTATGTCTTCCCGGCTGTTAGAGTGCATCTCTAGCATCCTTCCAACACGTTCTTTTTTACCCTTAACAGTATTTGCTACAGTCTTTCCAGCTTCTAAAACGCCAGAATAAATTCGAACAAACGTTAGTGAACCGACAAATGGATCATTCATTATTTTAAATGCCAATCCAGAAAACGGCACTTCATCATCACTCTCTCTAACGATCTCTTCCTCACTATCAGGCACTATCCCCTTAACGCTCTCAACATCCAAGGGCGATGGGAGAAAATCAACTACAGCATCTAGGAGCGGTTGCACCCCCTTGTTCTTGAAAGCAGAACCGCAAAGAACGGGGACAAAACTAGATGATAAAGTTCCAATGCGAATACATCTTTTTAGCGTATCTAAACTCGGCTCTTCTCCCTCCAGATATGCTTCTAACGCTTCTTCATCCTGCTCTACCGCCAATTCAACTAACGAGGTTCTATATTCTAATGACTTAGATTTAAGGTCTTCAGGTATTTCAACAACTTCGAACTTTGCCCCCAAACTTTCGTCTAACCACCTAACAGCTTTCATGGAGAGTAAATCAACCACACCTACAAAGTCCGATTCACTTCCTATTGGAAGCTGAGTGACCAACGGAACAGCCCCCAATCTGTCAACAATCATCGATACACATCGATAAAAATCAGCGCCAATTCTATCCATTTTATTTACGAAACAAATTCTTGGCACTTTATATTTATCAGCCTGACGCCAAACCGTTTCTGATTGAGGCTCAACACCCGCCACTGAATCGAAAACCGCAACAGCCCCATCAAGAACTCTGAGAGATCTCTCTACCTCGATTGTGAAATCCACGTGGCCTGGTGTATCGATGATATTGATGCGGTGGTCATTCCAATGGCAAGTTGTAGCCGCGGACGTGATTGTAATTCCGCGCTCTTGCTCCTGCTCCATCCAGTCCATGGTTGCGTTCCCATCATGGACTTCACCAATCTTGTATGATCTACCCGTGTAATACAGCACACGTTCAGTAGTCGTTGTCTTACCCGCATCAATATGCGCCATGATACCAATATTACGATATGTATTCAGAGAATGAGATCTTGCCATCGTTCAGATACCTACTTTACCAACGGTAATGGGAGAAAGCCTTGTTTGCTTCTGCCATCCTATGCGTGTCTTCTTTTTTCTTTACTGCTGCACCTCTGCTATTAACAGCATCCATAAGCTCGCCAGACAATCGATCAACCATTGTGTTTTCTGACCGTCTTCTGGCCGCGTCTATTGTCCATCTAATAGCAAGCGCCTGCGCCCTATCATTACGCACCTCGACCGGCACCTGATATGTAGCCCCACCAACTCTTCTAGAACGCACCTCGACTAGGGGCCTTACGTTGTTGAGCGCCTCATGGAATACCGTAACTGGTTGCTGTCCCGTCCTGGATTCGATTCTATCAAATGCTCCATAAACGATTGATTCTGCGGTGGACCTTTTACCATCATACATAAGGCAACTCATAAATTTGCTGACGACCTCGTCCTTAAACTTAGCGTCAGGAAGAACATCCCTTTTTTCAGCGCGATGACGTCTAGACATCCCCTACTCCCTCTATTTCACCACCCGTTAACGAGATAGGGTAGAAAAAAAAATATGCGAAACTAGCAATACCAGTAATATCTCACTAGTATTGCTAGCCTCGCTACTTAGACCCAATCAATAGGATCAAACCGCAACTTATTATTCCACGAAACTGCGTTTATTCCTCTTACGTCTCAAGACGAACTTTAGAATACCACCAGTCTCTACTAAAGTGGCCGGATACTATTTATGATAGGCCCTTGGGTCAAGTCCTGAGTTAAAAGAATCGTAATCTTTATTCTTAATTTTACTTTTAGTACAAGTTTTGCGCAAATCCCCCTTATATTGTAATAATATTACAATATAAGGGGGGTCTAAAGAATTCACAGATCACCCGATAGTCTAAACAGCATGCCCTTATTTCGCGAAACGCGGTTTATTATGTTAATGCAGAACAAAAACAGCAGTTATTCTGCCGCAGTCACTTGTTGATCCGAAGCATCATCGAGCATCGGAGGCGCAATCTCCGCCTCTTGAAGGGCAAGTTCTTTGTCCCGAGATGCGGCTATACGTTTAAATCGGTTCATTACACTGCCAGTTCCGGCTGGAACTAGCCGGCCAACAATTACATTTTCCTTTAATCCCTCCAAGTTATCAACTTTACCAGATACAGCTGCCTCGGTTAACACTCTGGTGGTCTCCTGAAACGATGCAGCAGAAATGAAGGATTTTGTCTGTAACGAAGCTTTGGTTATACCTTGGAGCACAGGCCTTGCCTTTGCTGGTATCAACCCTTCCTTCACCGTTTTCTCATTAATGTTTTCGAATTCCTCTCTATCGATGGTTTCACCAACGAGGAATGTAGTTTCGCCGCCATCTTCTATTTCAACTTTCTGTAACATTTGACGGACTATCACTTCTATATGTTTATCATTAATTTTAACTCCTTGAAGCCGATAAACATCCTGTACCTCGTTAGTTAAATAGCTGGCTAGTTCTTCTACGCCCAAAATATTGAGAATATCATGAGGAACGGGATTACCATCTAATAATAAATCGCCAACCTGCACATAATCCCCCTCCTGAACCGCAAGGTGTTTGCCCTTAGGAATTAGATATTCTACGAGCTCTCCGTCGCCTTCTACAGGAACTACATTCACTCGCCTTTTAGTCTTATAATCGCGCCCAAACTCTACTCGGCCCTCCGATTCACTTATAATCGCATAATCCTTTGGTTTACGGGCCTCAAATAATTCTGCCACTCGAGGTAGTCCGCCGGTTATATCACGTGTTTTGGAAGATTCACGTGGGATTCTCGCAAGGACATCTCCGGCTTGAACTTTTGCTCCATTCTCAACAGATAAAATGGCATCAAGCGACATGAAATAGCGAGCTTCTAAACCATTTCCCAGCTCAATAACCTCACCCGCATCATCGCGAAGTGTTATCCTGGGCCGTAAGTCTGCTCCCTTAGACTGTTGCTTCCAATCAAAAACAACACGCGACGCTATACCAGTAGCCTCATCAACCACTTCTCTCATTGAGACCCCGTCAACAAGATCAACGTAATGTGCGGTTCCTTCCTTTTCCGTTATTATAGGTATTGTATATGGGTCCCATTCCGCTAATGTTTGTCCTTGCATGACATCTTGTCCGTCGTCGACCATTAACCTCGACCCATAAGGTAGTTTGTGTCGTGCCCGTTCTCTGCCTTGAGAATCAGAAAGAACCACTTCTGCATTCCGGCTCATAACAATTAATACACCAGCGGAATTCTCAACCACGTTACGGTTAACTATTGCTGCCTTTGCAGTAAATGCTGCCTCTATACTGGATTGTTCTGCACCACGTTGCGCTGCACCGCCTATGTGAAAGGTTCTCATAGTAAGCTGTGTACCTGGCTCTCCTATTGATTGTGCCGCTATAACACCAACAGCCTCACCAACGTTAACAGAAGTTCCGCGTGCAAGGTCGCGACCATAACATGCGCCGCAAACCCCACCTTTAGTATCACAAGTTAGAACCGATCTAATTAAGACAGATTCAATACCTGCTTCATCAATGGCATCAACATCTTCTTCGCCAATAATCTCTGCGGCTTTCACTATTACGCGCCCAGTAGCTGGATCGCTAATATCCTCAGCTGCACTGCGGCCAAGGATTCGCTCAGACAGTGGGTCGATTATCTCGCCATCCTCAACAACTGCCTTAACTGTAAGCCCCCTAGTCGAGCCACAGTCATGTTCAATTATTATACAATCTTGGGCCACATCCACTAAACGCCTCGTCAAATAACCTGAGTTTGCCGTTTTCAACGCTGTATCGGCCAACCCTTTTCTTGCACCATGGGTTGAGTTGAAGTATTCAAGAACATTTAGTCCTTCTTTGAAATTTGAGATAATCGGCGTTTCTATTATTTCTCCAGAGGGTTTTGCCATAAGCCCGCGCATACCAGCCAGCTGTTTTATCTGAGCCGGTGAGCCTCTAGCTCCAGAGTGAGCCATCATCCATACGGAATTGACTTCTTTGCCCTCTTCAATGGTCATTATACGGCCCATCATTTCTTCGGCGACTTGGTCTGTGCAGCGCGACCATACATCCACAACTTTATTATATTTTTCGCCCTGCGTTATCAATCCATCTAGGTATTGTTGCTCAAATTCTTTAACTTGTTTACTCGCATCGTCGACCAAACCGTTTTTAGTTTCGGGAATTATAAGATCGTCCTTCCCAAATGATATTCCGGCCACACAGGCTTGACCAAAGCCCATGGCCATTACCCGGTCAGCAAATAAAACCGTCTCCTTCTGCCCACAATGTCGATAAACATTATCAATCACATTCGATACTTCTTTTTTTGTCATTAATTTGTTGATCGTTCCGAAACCTAACCGTGGACTGTCTGGCAACAATTTAGCTAGCCTTAATCTACCCGGAGTTGAATCAACAACCTTGGTCACCTTATCACCATTATCATCAAAGGTCGCAATACGTGCCCTGACCTTGGCGTGCAAGTGAACTGCTCCACTATTTAAAGCATGCTCCATTTCAGACAAATTGGCGAAGACCATTCCTTCGCCAATCATACCGGGTCTCTCCATAGTTAAATGGTAAAGTCCAAGGATAATATCTTGAGATGGAACTATAATTGGTTTTCCATTAGCAGGGCTTAATATATTGTTGGTTGACATCATCAGCACACGCGCTTCTAACTGCGCTTCCAGCGATAATGGAACATGCACGGCCATCTGGTCTCCATCAAAGTCAGCGTTAAATGCCGTACATACAAGTGGGTGTAGCTGTATGGCCTTTCCTTCTATCAGCACTGGTTCAAAGGCTTGTATACCCAACCGATGCAGCGTTGGCGCCCTATTCAACAAAACTGGATGTTCCCGGATAACCTCCTCTAGTATATCCCATACCTCTGGACGCTCCTTCTCGACCATCCTTTTAGCCGCTTTTATGGTAGTAGCTAACCCGTATAGTTCTAATTTTGAATAAATAAATGGTTTAAACAATTCCAATGCCATTTTTTTTGGTAACCCACATTGGTGCAGTTTTAATTCAGGCCCAACCACTATGACCGAGCGTCCAGAATAGTCGACCCTCTTCCCTAATAAGTTTTGTCTAAATCTTCCCTGCTTTCCTTTCAGCATATCTGAAAGTGACTTTAAAGGACGTTTATTCGCACCTGTAATAACTCTGCCTCTTCGGCCATTATCGAAAAGAGCATCCACAGATTCCTGAAGCATCCTTTTTTCATTACGGACGATTATATCGGGGGCTCTAAGCTCTATGAGACGTTTTAATCTATTATTTCGATTTATCACACGACGATAGAGATCATTGAGGTCTGAGGTAGCGAATCGACCACCATCCAAGGGCACCAGTGGCCTCAACTCTGGCGGAATAACTGGTACAACATCGAGTATCATCCATTCTGGTCGGCAACCTGATTCGATAAATGCTTCAACCAGTTTCAGTCGCTTGACATATTTTTTTCTTTTCATCTCCGAGCCAGTTGTTCTCAGACCTTCTCTAATCTCAACTACTTCTTCTTCCAAATCTAAATTGGATAACATCTCCTTGAGTGCCTCAGCACCTATTGCAGCTCTGAAGGTATCCTCGCCAAATTCATCCATGGCATCAAAATACTCCTCTTCAGACAACAACTGACGCTTATCCAGAGACGTAAACCCCTCATCAAGCACAACAAAGCTCTCAAAATAGAGTACTCGTTCAAGTTCTTTAAGCGTCATATCAAGGAGAAGGCCAATTCTGCTCGGCAATGACTTTAAAAACCATATATGAGCAACAGGGGACGCTAACTCAATATGCCCCATTCTCTCTCTTCTAACTTTGCTTAGAGTAACCTCAACCCCGCATTTTTCACATACGATTCCCCTATATTTCATTCGCTTATACTTACCGCACAAGCATTCATAATCTTTTATTGGGCCAAAAATACGAGCGCAAAAAAGTCCATCTCGCTCCGGTTTAAATGTTCGATAATTTATTGTTTCTGGCTTCTTTATCTCACCAAAAGACCAGGAATGAATTCTTTCTGGACTTGCTATAGATATTTTAATTTGGTCAAAGCTCTCAGTTCCAGTTGGTTGGCCAAATATATTAGCTATATCGTTCATATTCTAATCTCCTTGAGTAGCACTAGAGAAAAATTACAACTTCTTGTCGTACTGTTCACTATCATTTCAAATGGCATCCAAAAATTAACCCAACATTTAACTATTTAGCGACTAGGATCTAAAGGGCTCTTTGATCTAAATCGACGTTCAAACCAAGTGAACGCAACTCTTTAATTAAAACATTAAAAGATTCTGGGATCCCTGCTTCAAAGTTATCATCTCCCCTTACAATCGCTTCATAAACTTTTGTTCTACCCGAGACATCATCCGACTTAACTGTTAACATTTCCTGTAACGTATATGCGGCACCATATGCCTCTAACGCCCAAACTTCCATCTCTCCGAACCTTTGTCCGCCAAACTGGGCCTTTCCCCCTAATGGCTGTTGAGTGACAAGGCTGTATGGTCCGATGGAACGGGCATGAATCTTATCATCGACTAAATGATGCAGTTTGAGCATATAAATGTAGCCGACAGTCACTTTTCTTTCAAATGATTCACCCGTCCTACCATCTATCAGAGCAACTTGGCCTGTCGAGTCTAACCCTGCTTGTTCCAGCATCTTTACAACATCGTTTTCATGCGCTCCATCGAAAACCGGCGTTCCCATGGGCACTCCACCTTTAAGGTTACTGGCAAGTTCGGTCAGTTCTTCATCACCTAATGGTGCTATTTGGGAATCATATTGAGGTTCTCCGTATATTCCTTTTAATGTTTTTCTGAGGTTTTCTGTTTCCTGTGACCGCGAAAGCTCCTTTAGCATGCCAGAAATCTGCCGTCCTAGCCCATGAGAAGCCCACCCTAGATGGGTTTCTAATATCTGCCCCACATTCATTCTGGATGGCACTCCAAGAGGGTTAAGCACTATATCAACCGGAGTACCGTCTTCTAAATATGGCATATCTTCGATCGGAGCGATTTTGGAAATCACGCCCTTATTCCCGTGCCTACCCGCCATCTTGTCACCTGGTTGTAGCTTTCGCTTAACAGCAACAAAAACCTTAACCATTTTCATCACTCCAGGTGGAAGTTCATCGCCTCTTTGTAACTTCTCTACCTTGTTATCAAAACGGTCTTGAAGTTGCTCGATTGTTCTATCAAACTCGGCGCGAACACCCTCTATGTACTCCATTAATTGATCGTTCTCGACCCCAAACTGTCTCCATTGTCCTTGTGTGTACTCACCAAGTACTTCTTCTGTCAAAACCACACCTGGAACAAAACCCTTAGGTCCTGAAACAGCAACTTGACCAATTAATTGTTCTTTTAACCTATCAAAAAAACCACTCTCCAAAATGGTTCTTTCGTCATCTCGGTCTTTAGCTAAACGCTCTATTTCAGTTCTTTCTATCGCTTGAGAACGTTCATCTTTGTCAACACCTCGCCTCGAAAAGACTCTCACCTCTACAACAGTTCCAGCACCTCCAGGGGGCACCTTCAGAGAAGTGTCTCGAACATCTGATGCCTTTTCTCCAAAAATTGCCCGTAGAAGCTTTTCTTCTGGTGTCATTGGTGACTCACCCTTAGGAGTCACTTTACCCACTAATATATCTCCGGGATTTACCTCTGCTCCTATATAAACGATTCCAGCTTCATCAAGATTTTTAAGGGATTCCTCCCCAATATTTGGGATATCTCTTGTTATCTCTTCCTGGCCCAACTTAGTGTCGCGTGCCATGATTTCGAATTCTTCGATATGGATTGATGTGAAAACATCATCTCTAACAATTCGCTCTGATATGAGTATAGAATCTTCGAAATTGTAACCATTCCAAGGCATAAAAGCTACCAACACGTTTCGCCCTAAAGCTAGCTCACCTAGGTCTGTGGAGGGCCCATCCGCAATTATATCTCCGGCTTGAACTGTGTCACCCACTGCAACTAATGGACGCTGATTTATACAAGTATTTTGGTTGGATCTCTGGTACTTCAATAAGCTATAAATATCCACATTGGATTGGGTGCTCTCAGTCTCCTTATTGGCCCTAATCACTATCCTTTGGGCGTCAACTTGATCAACTACACCTGATCTTTTGGCCATTATTACTACGCCAGAGTCACGCGCCACAATCGCCTCCATGCCCGTGCCGACATATGGCGCCTCCGCCTTGACCAGAGGAACAGCTTGACGTTGCATGTTGGAACCCATTAATGCACGGTTGGCATCATCATTTTCTAAAAATGGTATCAACGCAGCTGCCACAGACACAAGTTGTTTTGGAGAAACATCAATTAAATCTATATCTTCAGGTCGTGCTAAACCAAAGTCTCCCTGCCTCCTAACAGGCACCAGTTCTTCGACAAATCTACTATTTTGATCCAGTTCCGCGTTTGCTTGGGCAATAGTATAGCGCCCTTCTTCCATAGCTGATATGTAACGGACCTCTCCTGTTACTTTACTATCCGTGACGTTCCGGTACGGTGTCTCAATGAAACCATATTGGTTTACACGCGCATATGTCGCCAGGGAATTTATAAGGCCAATGTTAGGACCTTCCGGTGTCTCGATAGGGCATATTCTGCCGTAATGTGTAGGGTGAACATCGCGCACTTCAAAACCAGCTCGCTCTCTTGTCAGGCCGCCAGGGCCTAACGCAGAAAGTCTCCTTTTATGCGTTATTTCAGAGAGAGGATTAGTTTGATCCATAAACTGCGAGAGTTGGGAAGACCCAAAAAACTCTCTGACTGCCGCGGCTGCTGGTTTCGCATTAATCAAGTCGTGCGGCATAACCGTATCTATTTCTACTGAACTCATTCGTTCTCGTATCGCACGCTCCATTCTAAGAAGGCCAACCCTATATTGGTTCTCCATCAATTCACCAACAGATCTAACTCGGCGGTTTCCAAGATGGTCTATATCATCAATTTCTCCTCTCCCATCTTTTAAATCTGTTAAAATACGCATGATCTCGAGTATATCTCGTTTTCTTAAGACTCGCAGCGTATCTGAAGTTTCTAGCCCCAGTCTTGCATTCATTTTAACACGTCCGACCGACGACAAATCATATCGTTCTGAATCAAAAAACAGTGCTGAAAATAGGGCTTCTGCGGTCTCAAGTGTTGGTGGTTCTCCCGGGCGCATAACTCTATAGATATCCACCAGAGCATCGTCTCTATTTGTATTCTTATCCGCCATTAGAGTGTTGCGCATGTACGGACCAATATTAGTATGATCAATAGCCAAAATCGATAATTCCGTTATTTTCTCCTCAGCCAAAGTGTTTAATAATTCTTCGGTTATTTCTGTTCCTGCCTCGAAATACACCTCGCCATTTTTTTCGTTTATTATATCGGTGCTTATGTATTGACCTATAAGTTCATCATTCTCGATGAACACATCCTTAAGCCCTCCCTCTTCAAGCTTTCGAGCGGCTCTTTTTGTAATTTTATCACCAACGTTAGCAACTATTTTTTTTGTTTTTGCGTCCATCAGATCACGAACAAGTTTTTGGCCCTGATAGCCCTCGTTGTTGAACGGAGTTTTCCATCCTTCGCCATCTCTAGAATAGTTAACGGCCCCATAAAAGAAGCCCAGTATTTCCTCGGCAGTCATACCATAGACTTTAGCTCTCTCTGGATCATCTCCTGAGGCATCACATTTTTCGACGTAGCCTTCTGACTCGGCACTTAAAAGCGCCATCAATAATGTGCTAGCAGGCAATTTTCTTCGACGGTCAATTCGCACATACAAAATGTCTTTCGCATCAAATTCAAAGTCTAGCCAAGATCCTCGATAGGGGATGACCCTGGCAGCAAAAAGATATTTACCAGAAGAATGAGTTTTACCTTTGTCGTGATCAAAAAACACACCCGGGGAGCGATGCATCTGAGAAACTATCACTCGTTCTGTTCCATTAACAACAAAAGTACCATTTTGCGTCATTAGGGGCATGTCGCCCATGTATACATCCTGCTCTTTAATATCTCTTATTGAGCGCGCACCGGTATCTTCATCAATATCCCAGACAACAAGGCGAAGCGTCACTTTTAACGGGGCAGCAAAGGTTAGCCCGCGTTGTTGACACTCTTCCACATCAAATTTAGGTTGTTCAAGTTCGTATTTAACAAACTCAAGCATAGAATTCTCAGAAAAATCTTTAATAGGGAAAACAGTCTTAAAGACCTCTTGCAGTCCTAGATCTTCTCGCTCCTCAACGTTTGCGTTGACCTGAAGAAAATGATCATAAGAACTTTTCTGAATCTCTATTAGATTCGGCATTGGTGCGACTTCAGAAATTCTTCCAAAAGATTTTCTCACGCGTTTGCGACTTGTTAAAGACCCTACGGGAGCATCTGGCATG
>CALIMD010000251.1 GCA_938028645.1 uncultured Alphaproteobacteria bacterium | reverse complement strand
CAGGTTAATTTTGAGAAAGCCTTTTTCAGATCCTCAATTGCTGATAACTCTACGTTTGAGCAGTGGGAGGCAGAGGGGAGCTTAAACGCGGAAGCTCGTGCGGCGGATAAAGTAAAAAAAATGCTCAACGAATATGAAGCGCCGAGTATTGATCCAGGTGTGGACGAGTCTATTAGAGAATTTATTGATAGAAAAAAAGCTAGTTTTCCTGATTCTAACGTTTAAGTTTGAATGCCATACTAATTTTATTATAGGCAGTTATTATAAAAGTTCATGAGTATATAAATTATACTCAACTCCATAAAGGCGTTGGAATTTGGATCTTCTTTGAAAGCCATAATCCAAGAATAGCGCTATTGCTTCTGTCATTAGAGAGCTTATGGATGCACAAAATAGGGCCGATTTATCTGATTTGGCGAGCTCTCTACAAGCTTTTAGTATCGCACTTGCTATTCCGTTTCTTCTTTCATCTGGAATAACGGAGAGGGCTGCTATGTAGCTAGAATCGGAGGGGAAAAAAGAGCTATTTTGAGAGGAAGGTGGATAATATACAGCTGACCCGACAATACATTGGGAACTAGAAGCTATTAATAACTCTCCGCCGTTTTTTAGATTTGTGGTTTCGATAACCCAATTTTTCATAACTGGCCATAAACCTGGGGCAATTTGATTCTGAAATTGCTGATAACATTGTGCTGCTATTGTTGCCGCCACCTCGTGCTCTTCAAGATAGGCATGACGAACAATTGGTTGATTAACCCTCATCGCTTTCTTCTTCTTAAATCAATACTTATTTCAAAAGTCTTATTGTTGGATTTGGACTCCAAACTCGGCGCCGGCGTCGAGCAGCCATTTCCACAAATAACTCGCAAAGCTGGCTCGCACCATGATGTTAAAGGTAGGTATTAGATCGAGTTGCCACATGATTACAGAAGCTGCGGCTAAATTTGATTGAAACGCGTCTCCTGTGTTAAGGGCTCTTGGGTGAACATCGATTGCACACCCCTTCATTATTACCGAACGTGCATTTGGACCCGATAGTTGTATTATGGTGTTGTTATCAGAAACATTCGTCACTGAATGATGATTGTCCGTTAATGCAATATTCAAATCGCGTTCTAATGCACTTTCGTCACCAGGCAGAGAATTCACCAACCATTCATCTGGTCCAAGCCAAACTGACGTGTATTCATTGTTTTTTAGGAAAGTGTTTGGGGTTAAAGGTACCTTATAGCCCAATACTCTAGAGGTTGCTTTTATAAAAAGATCGTCGCTGGGGTCACCCCTTAGAATCAGTTTTCCCGTATGACGGCATTCTTTAAGAAAAATACCAGCGTCCTTTGCCCCTCCAGGCACTTTGATTAGTTTGTCTAGAGGACTGATGCCGCTATCTTTCTGTTTGGGTAAAGCTGCATTAGCCATCTAAGCGTATTCCTTCTTTGTCGAAGAACTGAGTATCGGTCACCGTTACCTTTATGGTTTTATTTCTCAAAGGGACATGTAGGGTCTGGCCAATTTTTTCTTTTCCGCCCTTTACCAAGCCCATCGCAATCGATCTATTGCAGTTTGGACTGTAGTAGCTCGATGTCACATGACCGATCATTGCCATGGGTGGGGCAGAAGTAGGTGTTTCAACGACCTGGGAACCTTCTGGTATTACTTCTGTCTCGTTTTCTGTTAATAAACCCACCAATTGTTTGCGATCATTTTTAATGATATCGCTCCTCTTTAGTGCCCTCTTGCCTACAAAATCACGCTTTGTTTTTGATACAATCCAGTCCATCCCAAGATCATATGGTGTAACCGTTCCGTCAGTTTCTTGTCCAACAACGATAAAGCCTTTTTCGGCGCGCAGTACGTGCATTGCCTCGGTTCCATAGGGACAAATGTCATATTTTTTACCCTTTTGCATCAAAGCATCCCAGAGCTTTGGCCCATACCTTCTTGGAACATTAATCTCAAAACTCAGCTCTCCTGTAAACGATATTCTAAAAATACGAGCTGTTATCCCTGCCACATTTGCCTCTTTAACTGACATAAAAGGAAAGTCTTCGTTTGATAAGTCAAGGTCTGGTGCTAATTCGGAGAGTAATTTACGGCAATTAGGACCGCATATTGACGCTACTGCCCATTGCTCGGTGACTGAGGTGAAATAAACCTTTAGATCAGGCCACTCAGTTTGATGCCATTCTTCAAGCCATTCTAACACACTCGCTGCACCGCCCGTTGTCGTTGTCATATGAAAGTGGCTGGGTTGTAGATGAGTGGTTACACCATCATCCATAACCATACCATCTTCTTTGAGCATCAAGCCATATCGTGCTCTTCCAGGCGCTAATTTCAGCCAGGCGTTTGTATAGACGCGATTTAAAAATTCCGCTGCGTCAGGGCCTTTTATGTCAATTTTTCCAAGTGTTGAAGCATCCAAAATACCTACACTATCTCGCGCCGCTTTTACTTCCCGATTGACGGCCTGTTGCATCGTTTCATTTGGCTTTGGGTAATACCAAGCTCGCATCCATTGACCAACATGCTCAAACTTAGCCCCAAGCCCTTTATGGCACTCGTTCATTACCGTGGTTCTCACGGGATCGAATAATAACCCTAAATTTCGCCCGGCGTATGCTCCAATCGTTGCGGGTGTATAAGGTGGCCTAAACGTTGTGTGTCCAATATTAGGGGCGGTAGCTCCCAGTGTTTCCCCTAGAATTGCGAGCGCTGCTACGTTAGAAGTTTTGCCTTGGTCAGTACCCATGCCCATTGTCGTGTAGCGTTTTAAATGCTCGACCGATCTGTAACCTTCTCTTGCAGCTAAGCCAATATCTGATGCGGTGACATCATTTTGAAAATCAACAAAATGCTTACTAATCTTCTCATTGGCTCGTTCTGTTGGGATAAGCCAGATGGTTCGTTGGTCATTGTATTTAGGTTCTATGACTTTAGGTAAACGCGGAGCACGCCCCTTATTATTTGTGGCTCTAGCTGACTCAGCTCCAGCTTTTAATCCTGCTTTGAGGCAGTCGCTAAGACCTTGTGTCCCATCACAACCCCCAATGGAAACAAGATTTTGGGTTACTGTTTTTGGCAGAAACTGCGCTAACTCTTCATCCCATCTTAATTTGCCCCCACTCTGTGAGAATAAATGTACAGTTGGGTTCCAGCCACCTGACATACCTATGCTGTCACACCTAATCTCTTTCATCGATCCAATGAGTTTTGTACCATCTTCACTTAGTTGCATTATTTTCGCTGACTTGATACGCAAATACCCGGCTGTTGAAACTATCGCATGCCCTGGATATATTGTGATACCTTCGCTTCGTACCTGATCAACTAACTCACCATCTGGATTGCTTCGAAGGTCCACAATTGCTGCAATGGGCACATTATTTTTTTTCAGGGATATAGCTGTTCTGTAGGCGTCATCATTATTAGTGAATAGTAGAACTCTATTTCCCGGGGAAACTCCGTATCGATTAAGGTACGCTCGCATCGCTGCGGATAACATTATTCCCGGTCTATCGTTATCACGGAATATTAATGGGCGCTCAATTTGGCCCGTGGCAAGCACAACACGTTTAGCTCTCACTTTCCACAATCGCTGTCGCGTTTTGTACTCTGAACCTGTCTGATTATCATTGTCCGTGCTCTCCAACAAAGTCAGGTAATTATGATCGTAATATCCATTAGTTACAGTTGCTTTTAACAAAATTACCTCGGGCATACTTGATAGAGCCGCCACTGTTCTCTTAACCCAT
>CALIMD010000250.1 GCA_938028645.1 uncultured Alphaproteobacteria bacterium | reverse complement strand
CAGATGCGTTTCAGGAAGCGGATACGACTGGAATAACCAGGGCCTGTACAAAGCATAACTATCTGGTAAAGAAATCGGAGGATTTAGCGGATGTAATGCATGAGGCGTTTTATGTGGCTGGGAATGGCCGTCCGGGTCCGGTAGTCATTGATTTACCTAAGGATATTTTATTTGAAGAGGGGCCCTACTTTACCTTGGAAAACAAACGTCCCTGCGCCTACAAACCCCAAATTATGGAAGATCAACAGCAGATCGAGAAAGCAGTTAAACTTTTGGCAGATGCTGAACAACCGATTATCTACGGTGGGGGAGGTTTGATCAACTCGGGAGCCCGAGCTAGCCAATTATTGCGAGAATTTGCCGATCTGACTGGATATCCAGTTACACTCACCTTAATGGGATTAGGTGCTTTCCCGTCATCAAATAAACATTTCCTTGGAATGCTCGGTATGCATGGTACTTATGAAGCTAATCTGGCAATGCATCAGTGTGATGTAATGTTAAATATAGGAGCTCGTTTTGATGACCGCGTTACAGGACGGATTAAAGACTTTTCGCCAAACTCAACAAAAATTCATGTAGATATTGATCCCTCATCTATCAATAAAAATGTAAAAGCAGATTTACCAATAATTGGTGACGCTGCTTTAATTCTTGAGCAGATGATACAGGTTTGGAAAGAAAAGGGTTACAAAAGAAATGGTGGAATGATATCAGCGTGGTGGAAAAAGATCGAAGTTTGGCGAGACAAAAAATGTCTGGATTTCAAGCAGGATAGCAAAATTATAAAACCACAGCACGCTATTCGCAGACTTTTTGAAAAAACACAAAATGTAGACACATATATAACGACTGAGGTCGGTCAACATCAAATGTGGGCGGCTCAATATTATGGGTTTGACCAACCAAACAGATGGATGACTTCGGGCGGCTTAGGCACCATGGGATACGGTTTGCCAGCAGCAATGGGGGTTCAAATTGCTCACCCAGATGCATTAGTTATAGATATAGCCGGGGAAGCTTCAATATTAATGAATATTCAAGAATTATCTACGATTTCCCAATATAACCTTCCAGTAAAAGCTTTTATCGTTAATAACCAGTGGATGGGAATGGTTAGACAATGGCAAGAATTGAACCATGGCAGTCGATATTCACAAAGCTACACTGAATCACTCCCCGATTTTGTAAAACTAGCTGATTCATTTGGTGGGACAGGGATGGTAGCCGAGACAATTGATCAACTAGATACAGTCATAGATGCTATGTTAGAAACCGAAGGCTTTTTCTTGGCAGATATCCGAGTGGCAAAAGAGGAAAATTGTTTTCCGATGATTCCATCAGGAGCGGCTCATAATGAAATGATATTAGGCTTAGGAGATAGTTTGGACGCTCCTAAAACTACCAAGGCGGGAATGGCGTTAGTCTGAATAACGTGTAATGGGTGTTATCTTTACTCTGCAGCTACGTATAAGAAGGTATGGAATATAAATGTCTGAAATTCTAGAGGAAAGGCATACTATAGCTCTACTCGTCGATAATGAGCCAGGAGTTCTTGCGCGCGTTATAGGATTATTTGCGGGTAGAGGGTATAATATTGAGAGTTTGACCGTCTCTGAAGTTGATACGGTTAAAGGATATTCTCGCATCACGATAGTCACCTCGGGTACTGAAATGGTGGTTCAACAAATCAAGGCCCTACTTAATAGGCTGGTTCCGGTTCACGAAGTGCATGATTTGTCCATTGAAGGCCCACATTTAGAGCGAGAGTTGGCATTGATAAAAATTGTAAATACTGGAGAACAGCGTATAGAGGCCATGCGGATTGCAGACATGTTTCGTGCGCGGGCTATTGATAGTACTTTAACAAGTTTTGTCTTTGAAGTTACCGGTAGTCCGAGAAAAGTGAATGCCTTTATAGAACTTTTGGATGGACTTGGCGATATTGAGATATGCCGGGGAGGCGTTGTCGCTATTGCCAGGGGAAGCGAAATCGAACTAGGTACTCCCATTTAAGGTCCGAGTTTAGCAAGAGTTGCTTTAGTAGTTAAACTAATTTCTATAAACTATTCCATTTGTGGCTTAAGATCAGAAGTTATGTTATAAACTTAACGCCTGAGTTTAGATTCTAGTGAGCTTATTCCGGCGGGTGTTAAAAAATAAATTATTTTCTCGTTAGTTGTTTTTGACTTTTATAGTTAACCATATGGATTAATACTTAATGTTTGCAAATATTCTTGGAATGTTGTCAGCCGATATGGCTATAGATTTGGGTACAGCTAATACCCTCGTTTATGTAAGTGGTCGTGGAATTGTTCTAAATGAGCCCTCGGTGGTCGCTATGGCTACCGTTCGGGGTAAGAAGCAGGTTCTTGCGGTGGGAGATGAGGCCAAGTTGATGCTAGGACGGACGCCTGGAAATATTCAGGCAATAAGACCGCTTCGAGACGGGGTGATAGCTGATTTTGAAGTAGCAGAAGAAATGATAAAGCACTTTATTAGAACAGTGCATAATAGGCGCAGTTTTGCGAATCCTCAGGTTATTATCTGTGTACCCTCTGGTTCGACAGCTGTTGAACGACGGGCTATTCAAGAATCAGCTGAAAGTGCCGGCGCTCGGAGGGTTTTTCTTATAGAAGAACCTATGGCTGCAGCAATTGGTGCTAACCTTCCTGTAACAGAGCCGACGGGGTCGATGGTTGTTGATATTGGAGGGGGAACAACGGAGGTTGCTGTAGTGTCCCTCGGTGGGATTGTATATTCACGCTCTGCAAGAGTAGGCGGTGACCAAATGGACGAAGCCATCATAGCTTACATTCGGCGAAATTATAATCTTCTTATAGGTGAAAGTAGTGCGGAGCGTATCAAAAAGGAGGTTGGTTCCGCTTGCCCCTCAAAAGAAGAGAATGGACAAACATATGAGATAAAAGGCCGTGACTTGCGGGATGGAGTTCCTAAAGAATTAGTTATTGACCAAAGGCAAATAGCGGAGAGTTTGGCTGAGCCGGTAAGCCAAATAGTTGAAGCAGTTAAGATAGCATTGGAGCAAACTCCTCCAGAATTAGCGGCAGATATTGTCGATAAAGGTATAGTGCTAACGGGAGGTGGTGCCTTACTAAAGAATATGGACTCTGTTATTCGCGAAGCTACAGGACTTCCAGTTTCTATAGCTGAAGAGCCACTTTCATGCGTTGCTCTTGGAACTGGAAGGTGCCTAGAAGAAATGAAGGTGATGAGAAACGTGCTTATAGGTGCGTATTAATTTTTTTGAGTTGAAATATTGTGATGGCTCGAGGACCGTTATTATTTGCGAGAGTGGTAAGACCTGTACGGTTGCTGTGGCAACGCTTTGCGTTTGTGGCACTCATTGGGATGGCAGTCTCTTTGATGGTCGCCGATCAAGTTGATATAAAAGTTTTCAAGCAAATAAAAACGAGTGCTATTCATAGTGTAGGAACGTTATTAGAGTTAGGGGCGGAAACTAGCACTGCAGCGAGGGAAAGTTTTGAGACACTTGCAGAGCTTGGAAAATTTAAAGATGAATTAGCACGATTGCGACTAGAGAATAATGAACTCAAGAAATGGAGATATATGGCGGGGTCCTTAAATTCGCAAAATATAGCTTTGCGTGATCTATACAATTTTGTGCCCCTGCC
>CALIMD010000249.1 GCA_938028645.1 uncultured Alphaproteobacteria bacterium | reverse complement strand
ATTTATCATTTACAAAAAAACGACGTTATCCATGGGGTGATACACCGCCAGATCCATCGCGTGCCAATTTAGATGGGCGCGCTCTAGGTTGCATCGATGTGGCTGCACTGCCAGATGGTGATAGCGCCTTTGGCTGTCGCCAAATGTTGGGCAACGTATGGGAGTGGACCGCTGATACATTTAACCCCTACCCCGGATTTAAGGCTGATGCCTATCAGGAGTACTCAGATATGTTATTTGGTTCGACTCAGGTTTTACGAGGTGGTGCATGGACAACACGCAGTAGAATGATTCATGGAACCTATCGAAACTATTTTGAGCCTCATCGTTGGAATGTATTTAGCGGATTTCGTGTATGTAAATTGTAAATTTATGTTTAATTCAATGCTACTATTTGGAATGATATTCCCCAACAGTTCCAATTATTAGAGCCAACCGCTTATATTATCCTTGTTATAGTTAAAGCTCACGACACTTTTTAGTCAGACTATCGCGGCAATCTTTTCTGCAAGTTGAGCCACCGCTATCGCACCCAGGTTTTGAGTTTTTAGTATACATAAATCCTTACGCCCATGTTTTGCAGCAGAACGATCATAGGCTGGATCATAATGGTCCTCTAAGGCGCTAGTAACAAATCCGGTCCAGTCACCGTCAGCGATCGCCTTTCGCCAACGCAGCACCGCGTCCTTCCCAACTCGAGCCGCCACCCAATCCAAAAGCGGGTTGAGTCGTTCTGGTTCGGCCATCAAATGTTTATAGTCATCGAGAAGAAATTCGACGCGCGCAGCAAGAGGTGCAGTTATTTGAATTGATTGAGACCTGCCCATTGATCGCCAAAGTTCGGTAGGCACCTGGCAAGCACCAACATTGTTACTTTCTGCCTCGATGACAACCCGCTGCACCGGATCTAGGTTTCGCATGACATCAAAAATACGTGATTCAAATTTCCTTTGAGACGGCTGAATATAGCCAGGTTCTGAACCCAGAAGCGAGCCGCGGTGAGCCGCCAGACCTTCAAGGTCAATCACCTGAGTTCCAAGTTTAGCGGCAGCACGCAGAATCCGTGTCTTCGCCAAACCAGTTCGGCCACGAAGAATGATCGGACGCAACGTTGGCGGAATTCTATCTAGCCCATCTAGGACCTGCTTGCGGTAGGTCTTGTAGCCTCCCTCGAGAACGGTCACTCTCCAACCAATTTCGCTAAGAATTCGTGCCATTGCACCGCTTCGTTGGCCGCCACGCCAACAATAGATAAGTGGTGAAAAATTCCTTGGAGCATTGTTAAGCTTTTTTTCGAGGTGATAAGAAATGTTGCGGGAAACGAGCGCCGCACCGCACCGCTTGGCCTCGAAACTACCAACCTGCTTATACATTGTACCAACCTCTGATCGTTCGGTATCGTTCAGCACAGGCATATTGATCGAGCCCGGTATATGATCCTCAGCATATTCGCTTGGAGATCGAACATCTATAATCGTGGTAAAGCCTGGCGACAAGTAGTCTTTTGTGTATTTGATCGGCGGAGACACCACTTTGCTCCTCAATTAACTAATGACACACTGGTATCAGAGTTCAGATAAACCAAAAAGCTGAAATTAAGTTTTTTTATCAAGAGTAAAGTCGACAAGCTGTTCTGTTAATTCAAATAAATTATCTTTTAAAACCGAAAAACCATCTGTCTTTGAGACTGAAGTTTCATCCAAATAAAGCCGCCGGTTGATTTCTATCTGTACTGCATTACAATTTTTCGACGGTGCCCCATAGCGTTTAATTAATTCTGCTCCTTTATAAGGGTAATTAATTCCTACTTCATAACCTTTTTCCGTAAGACTTTTGGTAATTAAATCACGGAAGTCTCTCGACGAGGTCGCGCCATCCTGATCACTAACCACAAAGTCGGGTCGTTTTTTACCGCTGTCTATATTCATTTGGTTACCTTTAGATTTCATAGAATGCCAATTTACGTACCAAACCGATCCAAATTCAGATAGTTTCTCTTCAAGCAAGCCTTGTAACGATTCATGGTAAGGTGACCAATAATTTTTAATTCGATTTTCTACTTCAGAAACTGATAGTTTTTTTGAATACATCGGCACATTAGGCAAAATATATTTTCTTAGTAATCCCATACCTACATCGAGTTTTTTTGTTGCTTGAACAGCGTGCGGCCATTTTCCGTTAAGCATCGAAATATCAACTTCCCTGTTAGATCTATTTGGGTCAATATATGTTCGGGGAAAATCCGCAATCAGGACAGCGGCGCCTAAATTACTACTTTCTACAATTAGTTCATCAACAAATGAATCTCTAGCCGTATTCAGTTGTAAATCTGTAGCAGTAGTTTTGAAGTCCGGTGGATAAATGATACCAGAATGGGGTGAGTCATATACTATTGGAGTGGAGATCTTGTTTTGTTTATATACTCGTAGAACGTCTTTTATGATTTTTTCTGGTTGCATTAATGATCGTCGTTAAGGTGGGTGACAAGCTGAATGGCGATTTGGACTAGTTTCACGCAGAATAGGTCTTTCTTCTTGGCACTTCAAGATAGCATTTGGGCAACGTGGATGAAAATGGCGTCCACTCAGCTAACTCTAGGTATCTTGCGTTAGTTGACGCACTGCTTATTCTGAAGCCAGAACAGCGTAATGTATGGCTCAAAAACCTGCCAAGTATTCGGCGGAAATCATTTAACTGATGGGTAATACTTTATAGCGGGGAAAATGTCATATAAAGGGATGACGATCGCAGACGCTTTCTCTCTAAGTCATTGTTTTTATTTACGCTTCGCAGGCTCCACCACACCCCGACCGGAGCCACTTACAATCATAAACGTAAGTAAATCAAGCCTTTTGGTGAAACTCCCTTTTTAAACGCACAGCAAATAAGAGAATAAAAGTGTCGGCGACACTTAGCTAGAATTCCCGAAAACTTTATTTTATGACTACTTTGTAGTAATTTTTTAATTTTTATTAAACACTGTGTGGGTCCCATGATTTCTCGTGATTCTAAATATTTTTTACTACTGAACGTGGGACATTTTCTGGATCATTACTTTATGCTGATCTTTGCTACGGTAGCTGCGCTTACTCTGAGTGCTGGCTGGGGGATGAGTTATGCAGAACTCCTGCCATATGGTGCCCCCGGTTTTACCGCATTCGCACTTTGCTCTCTGCCCATGGGTATTTTAGCAGATCGCTGGGGAAGAGACCGAATGATGGTCGTCTTTTTTATTGGCATTGGTCTCTCATCAATTTTGACAGGGTTCGCACAGACACCAATACAATTAGGTGCGGGACTGCTTCTCATTGGTATTTTTGGATCGATCTACCATCCAGTGGGCTTAGCGATCGTGACTGCACGATGGAAACATACCGGAATGCGGCTGGCCGTGAATGGGGTCTGGGGTAATATTGGCGTTGGGTGCGCTGCTTTGGTTAGTGGCTTTATGATTGACCTCGCTGGATGGCGGGCTGCTTTCTTTATACCAGGCCTAATCTCCATCCTTTTTGCTCTTCCTTATTTACAGATTTCTCGAAACGTTGAAGAGCTTCCCCCGGTTGGTGGAACTGCCGCAGCAAAACCATCCAATTATGGGCCACTCTGGCGTGTCCTGATATGTGTCTATCTGACCGCAGTCCTGGGCAGTATTGTCTTCCAATCAACTACAGTTGCGTTACCCGAGATTTTCGAAGAGCGGCTGGTTGGCCTCGCGGACACAATCTCAGATGCTTTTGCGTCTTTTCAAATCGAGTCCGCGTCAGTAATTGGTACTCTTGCGTTTGTGGTCTTTGCCGCTGCATCCCTGGCACAATTAGTCACGGGCCACATGCTTGATAGATGGGGTGCCCGCCCCACTCTTGCAGTAGTTACAATCGTACAAACCTCGGCGCTACTGCTGATGCCAGGGTTGACTGACCTAGCAGCTTTTGCGGTGGCACTTGGTATTATGCTTGGTGTATTTGGTCAGGTCCCGGTTACCGACTTCCTGATTGGGACGACAGCTTCTAAGATTTCCCGCTCGCGCGCTTTCGGTGCCAGATATATGGTTAGCTTCCTTGCATTTTCCGGAGCTCTACCACTGATTGCAATTGTCCAGGCTAACTGGGGTTTTGACGGACTATTTTATGTTCTTATGCTATGTGCCATTATCATCCTCTTAGGTAGTCGCGTCCTCTTGTTGGCACCAAAAGCTGCAGATAACCAACCTGCTTCTCAATAAGAAATAATACTCATAAGATGCGGAATTATAATTTCGCTAGAAGATCGAAAACCATAAGTAACAAGGATCTTTTAAGAATATTCGAGATTTATTTCTGGCAGGTATCGCAGACAAATGCTCGACGGCCCCTAATATCGAATTGACGTATTTTACTCTTGCAACTTGGACACTGTTTTTTTGCAAAAATATTCACCCGCTCTTTGTATCGTGTTTTCGATGGCTGTGCGTCATCTACAGTAATAATAGCATTGTGTTTAACTCCAATTGTCAGGAGCGTTTTAGCGTCATCCCAAATTTGCTCGAATGTCTGCCGGCTAATTTCTCTCCCTGGTGTTTCGGGATGGACTGATTGCCGCCACAGAATCTCAGACCTATAGATGTTCCCAATGCCAGCCATTACAGACTGATCCATAATCAGTTGACCGATTGGTGCCTTACTCTTTGTTATTTTCTTGAAAGCGAGTTCTGGATTAGAATCGGAACGTAGAACATCTGGACCTATTTTATTAATCAATGCTGTTATCCCATTGACATCCAGAACTTCA
>CALIMD010000248.1 GCA_938028645.1 uncultured Alphaproteobacteria bacterium | reverse complement strand
TTAAAGCCAAACCAACCAACCCATAACATACAAGCTCCGGCAACCGTCATTCCTGGGTTATGTGGGGGGCGTATGTCTTTAGGAAACCCGCGTCTGGGGCCTAATACAACGGCAAGTACAAGTGCTGAGACCCCTGCAGTTACATGAACAACTATTCCGCCTGCAAAGTCCATCACGCCCATATCGGCCAACCATCCACCGCCCCAGACCCAATGGCAGGCGGGCGCATAAACAAGAATAAGCCAAAATAAAGAAAATAATAAAACTGCTGAAAATTTAATCCTTTCGGGAAAGGCGCCAACAATTAATGCTGGCGTAATAATGGCAAAAGTCATTTGAAATATGAAAAATACTGTTTCCGGAATGGTTCCCGATAAAGTTTCTGTTGTAACTCCTAATAAAAATACTTTTTCGAGACCGCCGATGTATGGGTTTAAGGTGCCGCCATCTCCAAAAGCTAGGCTGTAGACGAGGACTAGCCAAACGACGGATGCCAGGCAGGCAACAGCAAAGCAATGCATTAGAACCGAGAGAACATTGCGCGATCTCACAAGCCCACCGTAAAATAGCGCTAGACCCGGGAGTGTCATAAACAAAACGAGAGCGGTGGCCGTTATGATCCATGCTGTATCACCGCTGCTTAATTTATCCGCGGCAAAAGCGGATTTATTTGCAAAGAAAGTTACAATCAAAGTAAGAGTTAAAATAAAACGGTTGCCAAAGCCTGCGAAAACCATTGATGTATTCCCTCATCTAGATTTTTATGTTGTTTAAAATTTATTGGATACAATACCTGTCTTTGGTCATTTTGCAAGCAACGTATTTTTAGTGCCCAAAAAATAGGCAAAAAAATATTAAAAGGTTAGAAAATCGTGAACTATAAACTGGTTATATTCGATTGTGACGGCGTTCTCGTTGACAGCGAGGCTATTGGTAATCGTTTTATTTCAGAGGCGTTAACTTTGGCTGGGATACCTATATCTGCTGAGGGGGCTCTATCTAAATTTCTAGGCGGTAAATTGACTCAAATAAAAGAAGACGCGGAAAAGCAACTTGGTTTCCAGCTCTCTGCAAACTGGGTGGACGAGATTTATGAAAAACAATTTTCAGAATTTAGACGAAGCCTAAAATCTATAAATGGTATTGAGCATGTTTTGGACGTGCTTGAAGGAATTAATATACCCGTATGCGTTGGGTCTAATGGTCCATTTAATAAGATGGAGGTTTCATTAGGGGTGACTAATTTGAAGGATCGGTTTTTAGGACGGATTTTTTCAGCGGATCAAGTAGAAAGGCCTAAGCCTGCACCGGACCTTTATTTGTATTGCGCGGATCAAATGGGCGTTCGGCCTCAGCATTGTTTAGTCATCGAAGATAGCCCAAGAGGGGCGTCGGCTGGAGTTGCAGCCGGTATGAGTGTTTTTGGTTACAGTGGTGGTGAAGACAGTTCCGCATTGAAGAAGGTCGGGTGCACTAAGGTATTTGATACTATGCAGGAAATTGCTGTCTTTCTGGACAATCAATAATATTTTGTGATGTGTGAATATATCAATTGATATAGCACTAAGGAATAATAACTCCTTTGCCAGTGGTTTGTGTGTCAAATTTTTCGTATGCTTCTCTAGCTTGGTCTAAAGACCACGTATCGGTAAATAGTGCTTCAACGTCTATATTGTTATCTGCTACAAACTCTGCACAATCTGATTGGCCTTGGGTCGAAAAGGTCCACGAGCCAACCAAGGTGACTTGCCTTCTCAAAAGGTCTGGACTGACGTCCAAAGCTACATTGCCACGTTCGCCAACAAAACATGCTATGCCCCATGACCGAACGGCTTGAACAGCTTCTTGCCTTGCCGAGGGAGCCGACGAAGCTTCTAACGTCTTATGCGCCCCTTCGCCATGTGTAAGCTCTCTAATTGCCGAAACAGAATCATTTGAACTTGCATTTATAATCTCTGCAGCCCCAAAATTTTTCGCCATTTCTAGACGTTCGGAGGAAATATCAAGAGCTATAACTCGCGCTCCCATGGCAGTTGCTAGTTGCGTCGCTGATAACCCCACGGGACCTTGTCCAAAAATGGCTATTGTCTCGCCACCTTGAAGTTGTAGTCGTCGTAACGCTCCATATGCTGTTCCCGTTCCGCAAGAAATAGCAGCTCCGGTCGTAAATGATAACTCCTCGGGTAAAGACACTAATGTTGATACCGGTACCCGCATGTATTTTGCGTGTGCTCCATGTCCACTGGACCCAAATACGGTAGTTCCATCTAAACACATTTGCTGCCATCCACCTTTGCAGTGTTTGCATGAACCACAGCCCTCATAGTGATGGTCCATAACACGCTGGCCTACTTGAGCTTCTTGATCTGAAACAGCAGAACCAAGTTCAGCTATCACCCCGCAGGGTTCATGACCCGCTATCATTGGCTCATCAGCTAACTTAAAACCGGAAGAGGTATCCCCTGGATTAAAAGGAGCTCGATAACGATGAAGGTCGCTACCACACATACCAGAAGCTTTAATTTCAAGGATCACATCCCGAGGCCCAGGTATAGGATCTGGAAAATCGCGTATCTCTAAGTTTCTTTCTCCTGTAAATACAACACCCCGCATGGTAAATTCCCTAAATTTTTTTACATGATAGAATTTTAGACTCTAGCCGGTAATAATGTTTCATCAAGTCAGTTTTTCATTGGCTGTCTTGAAAAGCAGCTACCATCTCAGACATGCTGAAAAATAAAAAATCTGGCTCTGCTAAATTTGATACTTTTGCGGTGGCCCCCCATTCTCCACCTCGTGATAGTCCTTGGCGATCTATCCAAGCGACATCTAAACCATGGTTTTTGGCTTCAACTAAATCGTGGTGCATTGACTGAGCGACATGAAGAATTTCATCGAGTTTGATCTCGAATATCTTCCTGAGGTTCTGGGTCATATAATTGAAATTATTTGGGTTCGGTTTGTAGGTTCCAATATCTTCCGCAGTATAAACGGCGTCAAACTCAATCCCTAACTTCTTATTTGAATGAGAAAAACTATTACGATCAACATTGGATAATATTATAAGTTTTAAATGCTGTTTTAGAATATGTAACGATGCTTTACTGTCATCAAATTCTGGCCAATGTTTTACAGATCTGCCAAACTTGGTGTCAAGGGTGTTGTTGGTTGTTAGTGTAAATGTGTTAGCAATCGATAAATGTACCTTGCTTAATAAATCAGTATAAATCATTTTTGGAGTTGCGGCTTCCTGATACGTTTCAGCTGTGGCAAACGTGCTTAAGAATTTTTCGCGTGTGATATCACTACGATTATTTTCCATGATCAAAGGTTGACCGGCATTCCATATCCCAGTTTCCCAATCGATGAGCGTGCCGTAACAATCGAAAGTTAAAGCTTTGTAATCTGAAATATTTTTCATTTTAGTCGCTTCATTAGTTTTAAATTTTTCCTTCTTAGTATTATTTAAGCACATAGTCGATAGAACACCTTGAGTAATAGGAATACCAAAAACATTATATTAGAATCAAAAAAAATGAGGGAGAAAAAAATGCCAGATAATATCGTGGCCGAATCAATTGCGGATCTGCCGGCGCAGGTAGCAGCTAATCCTAAGACTGCAGCGGAGTCTAGAGCACGGTATTTCAATACAGGGAATGCTTTTAATGTTCAGTTGCCCCCGGTACCGAACATGGTTTTCACTGATGAGCCACGTAAAGCCCTGGCGCCAACATCATCTACTGGGTTAATCCCGTGTGATGTTTCCGATGTGATGCAATGCCCATTTCCTGCAACCTCACCTCTAGTTTTGGCCTATTACGGCAGAATACTTGGAAATGAATCTTTAAAAACGGATTTTGTTGCCAGCGGTGCGGTTTATTACGTAATTGAAGGAAAGGGCAGGACAGAATCAGGTAATGAAATTATTGAATGGAACGCGGGAGATGTGTTTGTAACGCCAGGTGATGTATCCCAAACTCATAAAGCCATTGATGAACCAGCAGTCCTTTGGATAGTGACTAATGAGCCCCAATTAGCATTTGAAAAATTACAAGCTCCCCTGGCAGGTAGAGCACCAACCGATGTTGTTCATTATCCCTCGGAGGAAATTGATAAACAAATAGACCTGATCTACAGAGTCGGTCGAGGTGATGATATCGCGGGGTCTGCTCTCATATTTTCATCCAGCAAACAGGAGGAGAGCCGGAACGTTTTGCCTACGTTAACCGTAGCCATGAATTCGCTACCGGCTGGTGTCACGCAGAGGCCACATCGACACAATTCAGTCGCTATATCGTTAGTTATCCAAGGCGAGAATTGCTTCTCAATGATTGATAGCGAGCGAAAAGATTGGGCGCCGTGGGCCACCACTATCACGCCACCTGTATCCGTTCACTCTCATCACAATGCGGGAAATGAGCAGGCAAAATTCCTAATTGTGCAAGACGGAGGAATTTATTATCACGCTAGGGCAATGGGGTTTGAATTTATTGATGATTAATTGATATCCCGGGGGAAAATAAATGTTAACTAATAATGATAAACATCAACTTAAAATACGGAGTCTTCATCCTTTAATAGGGGCGGAAGTAACTAACGTCGATTTTAAGGAACCCTTGCAATCATCGATTGTCGAGCAAATACATAAGGCTTGGATGGATTATCAAATATTAGTGTTTCCGAATCAGAAAATTTCAGATGAACAGCACGTTGCTGTTACTCGTAACTTTGGTGAGCCAGAGATATTTCATCAGAGTATAATAAAATCAAAGTTCATAAAGGAAATTTTTCGAGTTTCAAATACTGATGAAAATGGAAGGATAATGCCACAGTCCGATCCCATTCAACAGCAATTATCCAGTGCAAAAAAATGGCACACGGACTCTAGTTATCGCCAAATTCCAGCTATGGGATCTCTTCTTCATGGAGTGGAAGTTAGCAGAACGGGCGGGTTAACCTGTTTTACTAATATGTATGAGGTTTATGATGCACTGCCAGAGCATTTGCTTCGGCGTATAGAAGGAAAAAAATGCCGGCATGATTTTGAA
>CALIMD010000247.1 GCA_938028645.1 uncultured Alphaproteobacteria bacterium | reverse complement strand
AAACAGGTCGAGGGAAATCCATATCAGGCAAATACCCCTCACCCATCAACATTGTACCTAGACGTGATGTCATATGGTATAAAATCTTAGGGTACTGCAGCGAAGAACCAAAGGCGAAATTGTCTGATGCTGTCGAGGATTTATTAAGGTCCCAGTGGGATAAAGCTAAAGACAAATAAATTGAACGACTGTTTGGCGGGTTTAATTAGAAATGCTGGTGCTGGCTGAAAATGTGCATGCTATTTGCTCGCAGTTCGCCAATAATGTATCAATTTTTTCGAGTTGTTCGTCGGTGAAAACGAAATCGGAATACATTAAGGTTGATAATTCTAGAAAAACCTCCAGAAGATTTTGTTCAGACTGAGCGTAAACGAGATCGGATTGAATCTTTTTAAAAAATTGTATTTCTCTAGCTCCTATTGAATCGTTCAGTAAACAGTCCAACGACGTCAGGATGTCTCGATTTATTGTGTCTTTAAGGTCCCCAATATTTTGTTGTGGCATCTAACTCCACCCGATTACCCTTCCAAGATTGTCAGGTTTTGGGAGTCCAGAATGTTCTTCACACATCGTATTCACCCGGCCGAAAAGTACATCCCCCATGGGGCCAACTCTTTTTGTATTTAAATCAATATGAAGGTAAATGACTTCTGATTGAGCGGCTAAATAACTCTCTGAAGCATGATACATTGACTGGCATAAATGAATTCTTTTTTCATCACAAGCAATTAATTGACTTTGAATTTTTAGTGGAGCGTTTTCGTGTAATTCTTTCACATAACGAATATGAAAATCACCACAATAAGTAGCTATTTTATTCTTTTTACGATAGTTCCTATCAAGACCTAGAGAACGAAAGAGATCACCAATGGCTTCATCGAATGCTACAAGATAATACGCAACATTCATGTGGCCATTATGATCAATCCATTCAGACTTTACATTTAAATCAGCACTTTCAAACGGTATTCCACTAGTCATGAGGCAACAAAAACCTTCTTTTGAATAAGACAATGGGATTAAAACGGAATAATGTAAAATAAAATTATTAGTCTATAAATATGGTTGTTCATCTATAATCAATAAAATTATTTGATAGATCTGACGTCGGGCCACTTGACATCACAACTGTAGGTTCAAATATATTATGCTAAGTTATGGAGTAAACTGAAATGTCAAGCCCAAGCATCCAACAACACATAAAAACAGAGAACTTAGATTATTGGCACAATGATTCAAACCTTTTTAATCGTGCCAAAATGGATGCCGACCCTATAATCGATTCAAAGGATTATAAGGAAGAAACAATTCGACGTGTCTGGGAAAATAAAAGGCTAAAAGTCCAATCCTGAGACATAATTCCCTTTTGTGGAATTCATCAAAGAGAAATTTCTGCACTAACTAATAATAAGTCTTGTGTCTAGTCGGTAACAAATTATGCTCACGAGTTGTTCCAGCCGGGTGACCGTTTTAATATAACTGATTTGAGAATGTCAAAGTGCGTTGAAATAGCAGCTTGGCGATAATGCGAAGATTTAGAAAAAATAAACTGGGAGAAGGTAATGAAGCAAAACTATAAGGATATCGCTGAGGACCTGCAAAAATCTGTCGGCCAACTGGCAAAAGAGCTGCCAGATACTATGAAAGCCTTTTCTTCATTGGGAGCCGCAGCAAAAAAAAATGGCGCTTTAGATCCCAAAACTAAAGAATTGATTGCCACGGCAATCGCTGTTGCTGTCAGATGTGATGGTTGCATAGCGTCTCACGTCAAAGCTTTAGAGCAGCACGGTGCGCAAAGAGAAGAAGTCCTGGAAATGTTAAGCATGTCGATATACATGGGGGGTGGCCCGTCGGTGGTTTATGCTTCCGAAGCGTTAACCGCGTTTGATCAATTTTCGGAATAATACTAGGGAGAATAAAAGCAAAATATTCCATGATAATTAATTCTGCAGTTTAACTGTGAAAATACTAATGAAGTTGCACGAATGCTATATTATTTTTAGCGCATCGATCGCAAATGTTTGTGCCTTGATGAGCAATTGAAGACTCTCTATAAAGTAAGATCTTATTGCGTCATGAGATGATCAATAATGCCCAAGATTACGCACGGAAGTATGATAAAAATTAAAAACCATTGGAGACCCCAATTTAATTTTCTGCGTGTCCTACCCTTTGTTGTTACCCACCACCCAATTGCAGAAATTAGCGCGTACCAAAAAAGATACGTGCTGGATAAAAACTGCTCTAAAAGACTGTTCATAAATCCCCTTTAGTTAATAATTAACCGATATTACGCCAGTGTTTATGTGACATTAGTCTTTGATTTTTGGTTAATCTCAATTCTAAACAGGTATGGTGCCTCTAACTACTGTGCGATGTAGCACTCTGGGATGTACTGACATATCGTAATTACGATCAGCTTTATGCAATAAACATCGATTGTCCCAAATGACCAGATCTCCAGGTTGCCAAGAATGTCTATAGATGTTTCTTTCTATCGTCGATCTATCGAGAAGATTTTGGAGCAATCGCTTGCTTTCCTGGTCTGTCATACCTTCAATATGCCCGACATGCATT
>CALIMD010000246.1 GCA_938028645.1 uncultured Alphaproteobacteria bacterium | reverse complement strand
CATTTAATCGTTCCCCTTGTTTGTCGTAAAATACAGGGTCTACAATCTTAACTTCATTTGCCTCTCCATGGAGTGGGCTGGTAGCCCAAACAGTCTCTCCAATTCTGTCAGTACCTCCTGTGATTAATCCAAGAGATATTGGATGTTTTAATGTTGGGCTGAGATAAGCTCCAGAGGATACATGCCCTAATTTTGGCATTGGAAGGCTCGCGTTTGGATCCTTTACCAGAATTGATCCCGTCCTTATTCTCGATTTCCCGTCTATTGGAATTAGTCCTACCAGTTTTGGTCGTTTAGGATCTATAAATCCTTCGCGTTTCAATAGCCTGCGACCGATGAATTCTTTTTTAGAACTTATTAGTTTGTTCAAGCCGAGGTCATCAGGCGTTGTTCTACCATCGAGTTCTCCGCCGGCCACATGACCTTTTTCAATGCGCATAATAGCCATTGCCTCGGTACCATATGGGATAATATTATCTGTTTTTCCTTTTTCCATAATGCGCCGCCAAACATATTCTCCGTAATCAGCAGGTACATTTACCTCGTACGCCAACTCTCCCGAAAAGCTAATCCGAAAAATAAGAGCAGGGATACCATCGATAGATATTTGTTTCACACCCATAAATGGTAATGCTTCGTTGGATAGATCTTTTTCGTCTATAGACTTTTGAAGAACATCACGGCTTTTAGGTCCTGCTATAGCCATGGCTGCCCACTGTTCGGTTACCGACGATATTTTGACATCTAGATCGGGCCAATGTATCTGCAGGCAGTATTCCATATGACTTAGAACTGATGCGGCGTTAGACGTTGTGGTTGTCATAAAATAATGATGTTCCGAGAGCCTTGATGTTGTTCCATCATCAAAGACAATCCCGTCTTCGCGAAGCATTAGGCCGTATCTGGCTTTGCCAATAGCTAATTTAGTCCAGCCATTAGTGTAAATACGATTTAAGAATTCACCTGAATCTGCACCTTGTATGTCGATTTTCCCTAATGTGGAAACATCGACCATCCCTACGTTTCCTCGAGTGCCTTGGACTTCCCGTGTTATGGCAACATCCATATTTTGTGTTGTGCTGGTTTCGCCATTTTTAAGATAGTATTGAGGACGTAACCATTGTCCCGCATCGACAAAAATAGCGCCGTTTTCATGATGCCAATTATGTATCGCCGATTTTCTTTTTGCTGAATATGATTGACCAATATCTCTACCAGCAAGAGGTCCCATTGCAATAGGTATGTACGGCGGTCGGAACATGGTAGTTCCTACTGTTTCGATAGCTTCCCCTCTTTCCTCAGCCATGATAGCATGGCCATTCATATTACTTGTCTTGCCCTGATCTGTACCCATGCCTAATGTGGTGTAGCGTTTCAAATGCTCGACGGATACATAGCCTTCTTGGTGCGCCAGTTTTATGTCGGATTCAGTTACGTCATCTTGAATGTCAACGAATTTTTTTCCTTTTCCCGGAATTCGCCACAACGCTTTGATCGGCGTTACAGCTGGTTCTTCTATTTTTGGTGCTGAAAATATTACTTCTGAAAAACCTAATTCGGTTGCGAGTTGGTTCCCATAATTTGCGCCTTCGGTGACACAATCCATCAAACTGAGAGCACCGTTTGATGCTCCTGCGGGATATTCCGACTGCGATCTCGCGCCGGGAATAAATGCTGCAATGCTATTCTCATACCGCGGCCTGCCCCCTGCATGGCAATATAAATGGACATTAGGGCTCCAACCTCCAGAAATAGCGAGTAGGTCGGTAGACATAAAACTTGATTGAGAACTTGTACTTTTCTGATCAGAACTTAAAGATGCTATATCGATACCAGTTAAGGCAAAATGACCATAAGTGTTCACCACCGCTGAGCCTAGGATAAGTTCCACACCAAGTTTCTCAAGTTTTGTTTTCCAGAATTGATTGACCTGGGTTCTACTATCTACTACTGCGCGGACCTCTATGTCTTTTTCGGCGAGATTAACAGCAGTTTTGTAACCATCATCATTGTTGGCGAATATAACAGCTGTATTTCCCGGCTTGACTGCGAATTGATTAACATAGCGGCGAGCGGCAGAGGCCAACATAACCCCAGGTCGGTCATTATTTGAAAACACTAATGGTCGTTCCGTTGCCCCTGTTGCTATGATCACTTTTTGGGCCCTAATTTGCCATAAGCGCTGCCTAACCGTATAGGGTTCTGGTGTTGGCAAATGATCTGAGACACTTTCTATGGCATTAACAACATTACTATCATAATAACCAAACGCGGTTGTTCGTCGTGCTATGGTTACGTTTTTCATTTCGTTTAGCTCTTCCAGAGCAGATTCGATCCATTGAAGGGCCGGTTTGTCGTCAATTTGATCTAATTCCCAGATTAATTGACCGCCCAACAGCTTTGAACTATCGACTATTAAGACCCTGGCGCCCGAACGGCCAGCCGTTAGTGCGGCCGATAATCCAGTTGGACCACATCCTATAATCAAAATATCGCAAAATGCATTTTTCTTATCGTAGGTATCCGGATCTCTGTCTAGTTTGGTCGATCCCATACCTGCCGCTTTACGGATAAAATGTTCATAAAAATGCCAGCCTGGCATTCCCATAAATGTTTTATAATAGAACCCTGCAGTAAATAATGGACCTGCGAAATTATTTATTTGCATGATGTCAAACCACAAATTAGGCCATCGGTTTTGACTCTTGGCCTCAAGGCCTTCAAAAAGCTCTATGTTCGTCGCTCTTGTATTTGGTTCTATTCTCGCATCATTTCTTAATGCGACTAATGCATTTGGCTCCTCTGTCCCCGCTGTATAAATCCCTCGCGGCCTGTGATATTTAAAGCTTCTTCCAACAAGTTTTATGTTGTTTGCCAAAAGCGCCGAAGCGAGTGTGTCTCCATCATAGCCCATTAATGGTTTCCCATCGAACTTGAATGCAATCGGCTTTGATCTGTCGATCAGCCCCCCAGAAGAAAGCCTCTGTTTTTGAGGATTATTTTTTTTTGAGAACATTATTATTCATCCTCGCTACTAGCCAGTAGATCATCCGGGGGTAATCCTGTTTTGAGCACTTCATGCGTTACGGTATCGCGCAAGACCTTTACGTAACTTCTGCATCCAGCGATATGTTGCCAATACTCTTGATGCACTCCTCTGGGATTATCTCTGATATAAATATAATCAAACCAGTCTTCATCTGTAGCTAGCTCAGGATTAACAGGCCTTATCTTCGTCGCATCTCCAATATAATTGAACTCGGAGTGGTCTCGTAGTCCGCAGTAGGGACAGTTAATACGAATCATTTTTACAGCTTTCTAGTGTCGATTTGGGACGGGACCACCGCCGTTTTCGTCAACAGAACGGCCCACTCTGAAACGATTAAAGTTTAAACCGGCATTAAGCTCATGGGGGGCGTCATTTGCTATTGTATGAGCAAATACCCAGCCAGAACCGGGGGTTGCCTTGAAGCCTCCGTAACACCAACCGCAATTCAGATAGAGATTATCAATAGGCGATTTACCGATTATAGGACTACCATCCATTGACATATCCATAATTCCACCCCAGTGCCTCACAATTCGTAATCGTGAAAGCCCAGGTATCATTGCTAAGCCAGCCGTCACAACATCTTCTATCAATGGAAGGTTTCCTTTCTGGGCGTAGGAATTGTACATATCGATATCACCGCCAAACACCAGACCACCTTTATCGGATTGACTAATGTAGAAATGACCTGCACCAAACGTGACAACGTGGTCAATAATCGGCTTGAGTGGCTCTGATACGAATGCTTGTAATACATGACTTTCTATAGGGAGTGTCATGCCTAGTTTTGAGGCTAAATGGCCTGTGCTACCAGCGACGGCAAAACCAACTTTACCGCAACCAATAGAGCCTCTTGACGTTTCAACAGTTTCTATATTGTTTCCTTTTGTTTTAAATCCAGTCACCTCGCAATTTTGAATGATATCAACACCAAGTTGATCTGCGCCCCTTGCAAAGCCCCAAGCTACAGCGTCGTGCCTTGCTGTTCCCCCTCGTCGTTGAAGCAATCCGCCTTTAATCTGAAACCTGGCGGTATCGGAAAAATCTAAGTAAGGGATCATTTTTTCAACTTGTCGCCTGTCTAAGAGCTCCGCATCTATTCCATTTAACCTCATCGTGTTACCGCGTCTCGTAATTGCATCCATTTGGCTGTCGGAATTGGCTAAATTCAGGACCCCTCGTTGACTGAACATGACATTGAAGTTCAACTCGTGGCTTAATTGTTCCCATAGTTTAAGAGATTTTTCATAAAATAATGCGTTTTCATCAAGCATGTAGTTGGAGCGCACTATAGTCGTATTTCGTCCTGTGTTACCTCCACCAAGGTAACCTTTTTCTAAAACCGCGATATTTTTTATTCCATGATTCTTTG
>CALIMD010000245.1 GCA_938028645.1 uncultured Alphaproteobacteria bacterium | reverse complement strand
CGCCAAACAACAAAGCATCCCATACAGCCGGCAATTAAAGCCACTAATATTCCCGCAATCAAAGCTTTAACAATGAATGGCTCAATCATGGTCATGGACTTCATGCGTATGATTATGGCCATGTTGGTAAACAGCCATCATTTCGGCCATATCATTTCCAAACAGTGATACAAATTCCGGATCTTTTGTGACAATCTGAGGCTCACCCGAACAACAAATATGGTGAAATAGACAAACCACTTTTTTCGTCGTAGCCATTACCATATGGAGATCATGGGAGACCATCAGGATACTTAAAGAGCGACTTTGGTAGATCCGTTCCAGGAGTTTATAGAAGGCTAACTGACCAGATATATCTAAATTTTGCGCTGGTTCATCGAGAACTAAAAGCTCGGGATTACCAATTAAACTCCGAGCTAATAATACACATTGGCGTTCACCGCCAGACAAAACGTGGACTGGTTTTTCTAATAAACTTTTAATATTCGTTTCATCTGCAATCTTTTTAATTTCTTCTTCGCCTACTTTTTTTCTCAACGTCAAAAAACGTTTCGTAGAAATGGGTAGCGTCTGTTCTGATACAAACTGTTGCGGAACATAACCAATTCTCAGATTAGGGGTTCTATTAATCATACCTTTTTCAGGTTTATAAAATCCCATAAGGCACTTCAAAAGCATCGACTTTCCAGCGCCATTTGGCCCCAAAATGGTTATAAAATCATCAGCATTTACTGAAATAGAAACATTATCAAGGATATCTTTATTGTCACGTGTGACCGTTATATTGGAGGCTGAGATAATATCCGTCATTACTCAGATCTGTTTAAGCATTCATTACAATGCCCAAAAATTTCTAGAGTTGTATTCTTTGCAACAAATTGGTTTTCTATCGTTGTGGTTTGAATAGCTGCGGTAATATTTGCGTCACAACACTCACTAATATTTTTGCAGTCATCGCAAATCAAAAAGTAACACTCTTGATGCTTTAGTGGATGAGAACATCCCACAAACGCATTAAGACTCGCAACTTTATGGATAAAACCATTTCCGATTAAGAAATCCAATGCGCGATAGACTGTTGCAGGTTTCGCTGAAGGGTTAGTTTGCTGTAATTTATTCAGCAAATCATATGCCTTCTGAGGACCATGTCCTTCCCATATCATCCTTAATATTTCTTTTCTTAAATCTGTAAACTTTAATTGTTTTTGGGAGCAAATACGATCAGCCATCTCAATGGCAGTCAAAATACATTCTTCGTGGTCTTCACACTGGATCATTCAAGTATCCTCAAAAGAGCAACTTCATTAAAGTACCCAATTGCCAACAACGTTACAATATAACATCCCAGAAAACGTACTTTATTTTTTATATTCGGGTTTTTCTCGATCCAGAATGCGTTTCATAGCCGCAAAGTGATAAGTTGCCTGATCATCTCTGTCATTTTGCATCTGCTCAAACGTATTTTGAGCGATATCGTGAGGTATCATCTTAAGATTTTTTCCGGAAGAAAGGGCAGTTATTTGAGCACGGCATACCTGCTCCAAATAATAAAGATCATTAAACGCGTGCGCGACACTCTTACCAACAATTATTACACCATGGTTTGCCAAAAACAGTATACGTTTTTCACCTAATGCTTCAGCTAACCTGTCCCCCTCGGTTCCATCCAAGGCAAGCCCTCCAAATTCATCATGGTAAGCTATTTGACCATAGAATTTGAGTGCTCCTTGAACCGCAGGCTCCACTCGGGTATTCTCAAGCATACTTAGAGCTGTGGCATACCTCATATGCGTATGTAAGACGCAGAACGCGTCTGGACACCTCTTGTGTATTCGAGAATGAATAAAAAAAGCAGTAGCCTCTGGCGGGGTACTATTGCCGAGAACTTGACCATCAAAGTCGATTTCTACAATATCGCTAACACAAACCTCAGCCCAATGGATACGATGCGGGTTTATTAAGAAAGTATTTTCCGAGTTTGGGTTTAAACAGCTAAAATGGTTATCTACCCCTTCACTAAAGCCCAAACGCTCTGCCGTTCTCAACACTGCTACTAAGTCAAGCTTGCTCTCTTTAGTTTTATCCATTTCCCTTCACTAACCAACTATTTCGCAGACAATCTCTATTATTTTAAGGTTTTTTTTAATCGATTTTTTATAATTCAGATAGCAATCTCTTTAAAACCTTTAACTCTTCCATTATTGCGTTAATCTCGTTTTTATTGTTTATGGAAAAACCTTCCGTTTCAATTTCAGATGCTGCTGGCACCAAATTCCGTTCCGTATCCATCTGATTTGATGCTGTTTTTATCAGGCCATCTTTTAAGAGCCGTTGTACTCCCTTAATAGTGTAGCCATCACTATACAGAAATTGTCTGATTGTTTTTAATAATGTAACATCTTCAGGTCGGTAGTAGCGACGTCCCCCGCCCCTCTTCAAGGGTTTTATCTGAAGAAATTTTGTTTCCCAGAACCTCAATACATGAGCGGGAACGTCTATCTCGTTTGATACCTCGCTGATTGTCCTGTAGGCTGACCGGGATTTACCATTACGCCGTAGATTACCTGTTCCACTCGTTGCCATTAGTGACAGTCCATTTAGTAAATCATTTCAATTTTATGTTTTGGAATTAATCCTATTTTTTAAAACGTGTGAAGGCTTAAATATTATGACTTTTCTTGGAAGGATTGGCACTTCTTCACCAGTTTTTGGATTTCTACCCATACGTTGGGATTTCTGTCGAATAGAAAAACTTCCAAATGAAGAAATTTTAACTGTTTCTCCATCTGAGAGTGCGCTGACCATTTCTTCAAGCACAGCCTCCACAAGATCCGCAGATTCGTTTCTTGACAATCCCCCAAACAAGTATCGGCAAAAATACATGGCCAGGTATGATTATGGAGCAACACTATTGAACATGTTGATTGAGTTGTCGCGGTAAGGCGAACCAGCCC
>CALIMD010000244.1 GCA_938028645.1 uncultured Alphaproteobacteria bacterium | reverse complement strand
GGCTCGTTGGACCAACGGATTATACCAATCAAACAAACACCAGGTAGTTAACAGAACGGGTAAAGAGCGGTTCTCCATTCCATTTTTTTTCAACCCGGATCATCGTGCTGTCGTCGAATGCATACCCAATTGCAATCAACTTAATAACTTGGATGTTTATCCGCCCGTTGTGGCAGGTGAATACATTGCCAACAAAATTAGAACTAACCAGGGTTTTAAGGATTAACTATATAAATAATTATACTTGCAAGGATGTGAAGCAGGGATCACTAGCTGTAAATTTATAACTTTGTGGGAACAGAAAAAGTATGTCTGCTGAAAGAGATTTGAAATTATTGCCCAAAGCGCACCTGCATATTCATCTTGAGGGCGCTATGCGACCAAGTACCCTAAGTGATTTATGTGCAAAATATGGAATTGAGCGCCCGGTTGATACACGAGGCCAGCAGTTTAGTAATTTCAGTGGGTTCAATGCTTTATATAGATCCGCCTGCGATTGCATTCAAACAAAAGAAGACCTCGCCCGGGTTATTCTAGAAGTGGCAGAGGATGCCGCCTCAGAGGGAGTAATTTGGCTCGAACCTGCCTTTGATGCTGACCGTTATAGTATAATGCGCGATGTAACTTCTCATAAGCTATTTAACTCTGCGGAAGAAGGTTGGCAATTTGCTCTTGCTCAAGCCGAGAACGTTTCCCAAAAAACAGGTGTTGGTATCGGCTTTATATCTGCAATTGATAGAACACAGCCAGTAGAACGTGGAATCCAAAGAGCAGAACTTACCGCAAAGATAGTGCAATCAAAGCAGCATCTAATCCGACTTAGTACTGATTATTTTGATGATATATATCCTGGCATCATAGGATTAGGCCTTCACGGTAATGAGGAGGGATTTCCTCCCGAACTATTTAAAGATGCTTTTCGCATTGGTCTCGATGGGACCGACTTACTCTCACTTCCCCACGCTGGAGAGATCGCACCTTCGCCTGGCAAGGGCTCTGCTTCAGTAGCTACAGCGGTAGATTTGTTAAAGGCCGATAGAATACAGCACGGCGTGCTTGCAATTGAGGACCCAAATTTAATATTAAAGTTAGCCCAAACTAACATCTGTTTGGATGTATGCCCCTCATCAAATGTACAACTGAGTGTGTTTTCCAAAATTGGCGACCATCCACTTCCTGAACTTATAAAGGCTGGAGTGATTTGCACAATTGGGAGCGATGATCCACTATTATTCGGCCCTAATTTAATTGATGAATATCAAATTTGCCGCAACGAAATGAAACTGGACGACTCAATTTTAGCTCGTTTAGCACAAAATTCCTTTCTATACAGCGGCGCTCCTCGCGAAGTGAAGCAATTTGGGCTATCGCAGATAGATAAATGGTTCAATTTATAACTATATTATATTGAAATTGTTAAATTTAAATGCTTTCCCCTAAGTAAAATAAACAGATTTTCTAACGTCGTTAATTTGCTCACTCGAACCTCAGCATTATCAGATGTTAATGGTTTTTTTGTTTGACGGCGCCTTCAATTCTGCAGTCCTTAAATTCCATGATTCGAACTCCTCGGTAGAGGGTTCGAGTTGAAATTTTTTAAGATCAATTATCGACAAGCTTAAATTGAACAATAAATCGGCGTGGTTCTTTAACTGCACAGCGGCTTATAAAAACACTAGCAACGTTTACTCATGAACCCCTCATTTGCCTCACACAATACATCCACTATCGGTGTCCAATATTCGCCCGCTATAGTTTGAACTTTTAACATCATCGCGATTTGGATAATTTTTTTCAAGCCGTTAGGCAAAGGATACGTAAATCTGTCAAACTTTTCTCATAGCTGTTTATTTGCGAATTATTATTAGTTGCGCGATTGTGGTTTTTTATATTCTGTAACTGAGAATCATTATTATTTAGTTTTTTTACCAACCTGATCTGTCGATGATTTTTTGCGACTCCCGCGCTAATTCCGCTATTTTTTCTATACTTACGGTATCTTCCTTAAAACTACCCCAGACTTTTAATTCCTCAGAAAGTTCAACTGCAGGGTTGACAGGATATTCAAAATTGATTTTCCCATAAAGTTTTTGCGCTACTTCGTCAGTCAGGAATTCTAAAAATTTGATTCCATTTTTCCTGTTTTTAGAATATTTAACTAAACCTCCACCTGAAATATTAACGTGATTTCCACGATCGTTCTGGTTCATGAATACCAGCCTCACACTTTTAGCCCATTGGCGTTGCTCATCCACTTTTGAGTTGAGTAATTTGCCATAATAGTAACTATTTACCAAAGCCACGTCGCATTCGCCGCTATGTATTGCTTTAATTTGAGCACGATCATTTCCCTGAGGTCGTCTTGCTAAATTAGTAACTAGCCCTCTAGCCCATTTCTCTGCTTCAACTGGCCCATTTGCATTAATTATCGAAGCTAACAATGAACGATTATATATGTGACGCCCCGGCCTGGTACATATTCTTCCTTTCCACTTTATAGCCTTTAAATC
>CALIMD010000243.1 GCA_938028645.1 uncultured Alphaproteobacteria bacterium | reverse complement strand
TTCAATGATGAACGAGCCTCTAGTATCCGATGGAGATCGCTCTATTTTGATTTTTGCTATTGTTTCCAGCTGATTCGAAAGTTCTGGGAAAACCAGCTCTTCGTCCACATTGCGTATTGTATCGGTCCATCGGTTATACTGAACCAAACCTGCCGCAATGCACACCACAATTGTCAAGAGAGTTAGTCTGTATAAAAAGCGCTTTGTTAACATTTTGGTCTCTACCCACCTGCAGGTTCAAATGAGTGATTCCGGCGCCTTATCATTCTGATAACAGAAAGAGCGATGGAAAAAATAATTAAGAGAATTGGAACTAATGCGATATTCAAGAACCAGAGTTGCATTTCTAGTCGTTGATAATCCTGCGTTAAGGAACGTCGTACTTTTCGAAGTTCGGATCTAAAACCAAGTATCTCACGCTGCATTTTCTCCATTTCGCGCCTATCACGTTCTGATACAACCTTTGCGGAGCTTTCAGGATTACGACGTCGCAATTGTTGAAGTTTTTTCTCGGTTTTAGTTATTGTTTGTCGCAAGTCGCGTTCTTTATCTTCAAATTTCTGCGACGCTGTTTTTTGGATGTCCTGCAGAACTTTGAATGGTCGGCTCGCGCTACCTCTGCCTCGAAGCTCCATAAGAGAACTTGAACCTGCAAGGGCCTCGATACTATTTAGAACAAAATCACCATTATTTGCTGTGGGAACTGGAACACGTTGTCCGGCAAAGTCTCTCATAATGACCCAAAAACGGTCGGCTAGAATATCTGCGTCAGCAACAAGAATAACGTCCAACGGAGATTCTGACTGAGCTAAAATAGCACGTTGCCATGGAGTTACCTCGACAAGTTTACCATCCTGGTCCTTACCTGGGCTCGGCACGCCGTCAGGAAAAGCAGTCTTAACAGAACCTGTAACACGACCGGCTAAGATATATTGCTTTTTGTCCGCTTTAAATTCTCTAAGTAACTTTTTAGGGTTTCTGAAACCTTGAACTTTTTTCGCATCTATTAGACCAGCTCCGGGGGAAGATGTTAAAAGCGGGATCATTGTTAGTGATGAATTATCATTGACACTCAGATGACCTGCACTGGCAAGTGCGACTACATCTATTCCTGCTGTAATAGCAGAAGAGCGGTCTAGACTTGGCCCTCGGAGCTCCAGCCATGGTAAATATTCTATTGGTCGATTACCTGCTTCCGGAAGAACTTTTCGTGCGCTCAGGCGATCACCAACAACTTTATCTATATCGTATTCTATCCCCCATACCTTGAATATTTTGTCGAGTGAACTTCCCCCTATGGTTGAACCTAGCATTTGCCCTTGCATGCCCTCTACCTCGGCAAAGGGATCAATAAAAATAATCGCTTTCCCCCCCGCCAGCAGGTATTGGTCTATAGCAAAAATAGTACGGGCCGACTGATTTTTGGGATGGACAACCATTAAGACATTTACGTCGCTAGGCACTTCATCTATTTCTTTCCCCAAGAAACGCGTCTCGAATAATTCACCAATTTGATTTCGGACAACATAGGGTGCTACTGGCTCCTGTCGACCTGTTGCCGTGACTTTCATGGTCCCATCCGTTGGGAGGGTGCTTACTATCCCAACCACAGTGGGTTTTGAGGTTACAAGAGCATACAGCATTTTTGATAAATCGTATTCCAGAAAAGCTTCGCGATCTATCTGGATAAAAGGTATTGTTTCAATATCATCGGTTGTGTTTGAACCTACTAAACCAAAATACATATTATCCCCGCCGCTAACGGCAGGTATGCCTCGGAGGCCAGCTGCCACCGCTCTATCTTCTATGCTGGAAAATGGTGCCGGGTCTAGTACTTCCAATTTTACCTTTCCGTTTGAAACACTCTGGTACTCCAAAAGCAAATCTCTGACACGGTTTGCATAAATTCCCAAATGCGGAACTGCCTGCGCTAAGCCACCTGATAAATATAACCTAAATGTCACTGGTTCTTTAACATCCTTGAGCAACTTTATTGTTGATTCTGACAGTGTATACAGTTTGTCTTTCGTTAGATCTAATCGTGCGGAGGTTAACCAGCCACTGCTTAATACGTTGATGGAAAGAAATAAAACTAAAAGAAGTGTCAAACCTGCTATGGCCAACCGGCTCCCATTATCAGAACTAACTGTATGTGGATGAGCCATTTAGGTTGCCTTGCGCCAGTCTATGATTACGGCATTCGCGATGAGTGCTATAATTATAATGGAGCCAAAAAATATAACATCTCGAAAATCAATTACACCGCGCTGTATTGATTGGAAATGCGGAAGAAAACCGAAATTACCTACTGCTTGCACTATATCTGCGGAAGCCCAGGCCGAAAAGAAATCTAAGATCACAGGCGAACCAGCCAGTGTCAGTACGAAACAGGTTGCTGTGGTTATAACGAAAGCGATTACCTGGTTTTTCGTACACGCAGATATCATTGCCCCTATAGCCAAATATGCTCCGGCCATTAAAGCACTTCCGATATAGGAGGCAAAAACCACCCCATTATCGGGGTTCCCCAGATAGTTAACAGTTATCCAAAATGGAAAAGTAAGCAAAAGCGCAGTAACACTGAACCCCCAGGCGGCCAGAAACTTGCCGGTTACCGCTTGGGTCATTGTAATAGGTAATGTTAAAAAAAGTTCTATTGTTCCTAATTTGCGTTCTTCTGCCCATAAACGCATGGATAATGCTGGAACCAAAAACAAATACAACCAAGGATGAAATTCGAAAAAAGGAACCAGATCCGCTTGGTCCCGTTCTAGAAAACCGCCCATGAAAAATGTTAACAATCCCGCAAGCATTAGGAAAATTACAATAAACACGTAGGCCAGCGGTGTGGCAAAGTAAGCTGTGAATTCTCTTATAAATATCAGTCTGACGTTACGCATTCAAAGTCACTTTCCTGAAGACCTCCTCTAAATCCCCCGATCCGGATTGAGATTTCAATTCCGATGGAGATCCGTCGGCCACGACCTTTCCCGATGCGATTATCATTGCCCGACTGCAAACAGCATCGACTTCCTCAAGAATATGAGTAGAAATAATAATACACTTTGTCGAAGCCATTTCTTTGATTAAATCTCTAACGACTTGCTTCTGATTTGGGTCAAGACCGTCTGTGGGCTCATCTAAAATAAGCACTTTTGGGTCGTGAAGGAGCGCCTGCGCTAGTCCTACCCGCCGTTTATATCCTTTCGAGAGTGTCTCAATTGGCTGTTGTGCAACCTCTTCTATTCTTGTCATGCGCACCGCGTTTTGAACCTTTTCTTCCCTCTCCGATCCATTAAAACCTCGTATGCCGGAGATAAAACGTAAAAAACCTAGAGGTGTCATATCGGGGTAGGCCGGTGCTCCTTCGGGTAAATAACCAACGGATCTTTTAACATTTAGTGGGTCTTCTAGAACATCAAAACCACATACCTCGGCTGACCCTTC
>CALIMD010000242.1 GCA_938028645.1 uncultured Alphaproteobacteria bacterium | reverse complement strand
TTAGACGCGTTTAAGTTGTGACCTGTTATACAGCTAAGTATAGCCGAAGTGACCCCGGGGTCTTTATTCTTTTATAAACCCGAATTTAATGGTGTGTAGATGCCCAGTTTTGCAGTTGAAGTCAGTTCACTTGCTAAATATTTTGGCCAAGTTGCGGCTATAGAAGACGTGAATTTTAAAGTTGAATCAGGGAGTATTACGGCCCTTCTTGGTGGTAATGGTGCCGGAAAAACCACAACTATTTCTATACTGATGGGACTTCTAACCCCTTCTAAGGGAGATGTGTACATTTTAGCGAAAAATATGATTAAAGACAGGTACAGTATTCTGCCCAATATTAATTTTTCGTCTCCATATGTGGACCTACCTCACAGATTGACAGTTGAGGAAAATTTAAAAGTGTATGCCGAACTCTATTCTATAAGTTCGCCTAACGAGCGTATTCAGGAATTAGCGAATCGTTTTGACATTGAACCACTGCTTGGGCAAAAGACAGGCCAGCTTTCGGCAGGCCAAAAAACTAGAGTGGCGTTAGCAAAAGCACTTATAAACCATCCTCAACTGTTGTTTTTAGATGAACCTACTGCTTCTCTAGATCCAGATACAGCTGATTGGGTGCGAAGATATCTCCAAGAGTATGTGGCAGAGAAGAAAGCGACCATACTTTTAGCATCTCATCATATGGGCGAAGTGGAGCGATTATGCGATACAGTCTTGATGATGCGCGATGGCGGAATCGTAGATACCGGTTCGCCAAAAGAACTCTTAAAAAAATATGGTAGGCAGAATATGGAGGAAGTTTTTTTAGACATTGCCCGAAATAGAGTTCAGCAGGCTGTAACTAATGGATAGATCAACTTGGACATTTCCACTTTCCCTTCGTCGTATTTTTGGCATGGTGCGCAGGCATTTTTATCTACTTCGGGGCTCTTTGCCTCGTATTCTTGAAATGGCTTATTGGCCCACTGTGCAAATGGTAATATGGGGGTTTGTGACACAATTTTTCATGGGGCATTCAAGCTGGGTGGCTAATGCAGCTGGAATATTGATTGGTGCAGTACTTCTTTGGGATCTATTATTTAGAAGTCAGATTGGTTTTTCTATGTGTTTTCTCGAAGAAATGTGGTCCCGTAATCTTGGCCACCTTTTTGTGAGCCCGCTCCGTCCTTACGAACTCATAATTTCGATGATGCTTATTAGCTTTCTTCGGGGTGTTGTGGGGTTGTTGCCTTCATGGATACTTGCATTTGTTTTTTTTGAATTTTCAATTTTCTCGTATGGGGTTGGTATTGTCGCTTTCTTCTCATGTCTTTTCGTTATGGGTTGGGGGCTTGGAATGGCCGTAATTGCCTTGGTTCTGCGTTTTGGACTTGGCGCGGAGAGTTTAGCTTGGGTGGCAATATTTGCCTTTGCACCTATTAGTGCTGTTTATTATCCAGTATCTACCCTTCCAGAATGGTTACAGGTCGTCGCATGGTGTACCCCTTCAGCATATGTATTTGAAGGAATGCGATCTGTTATGATTGACGGGATCTTTCGTCAGGACCTTCTTGTGGGGGCCATTTTTGTCAATTGTGTCTATCTATGCTTGGGTGCGCTAATTTTTGCATGGTCATTTCTTGGTGCACGACAGCATGGAAAGTTACTTCAAATGGGTGAATAGATCGTTGAAGTAAAATTTTTAACACGAATTTATTATCAAAGGGCAAATGACAATGACACGAACTATTGAAGTAATTCCCGAAGAAATGACAGAGAAATCATTTGAGCCCTTTGGTTACTTATGGAATGAAGTAAATAAACCAAAAACGCATCGTCTTATAGAACCGGTAAAATTCGAATGTGATGGTCGGATAATAGTTTCGACAATCTGGCAACCAAACGAAGGCAGAACATTTTGTAATATGGAAAGACATTCTGCTGTAACTCAAGGTTTTGTTCAGCTTTCGGGCTGTAAGTCAGCTGTCTGCGTGGCTCCGCCGACAAATCTAAAAGATGGCCTAGATATTCCTGATGCACAAAGTATTAGAGCGTTCTTGATAAACCCAGAGATTGGTTTCGCTTTCAGAAGAGGAACTTGGCATTCCTTGAATAGATATATCTTAGAGGGTGATGGAGCTAATTTTTTAATTTTCAATTCAGATCCTAATCCTACCGAGATGATTGATTACTCATCAGGTAAAGGAACCAGATATGACGATCTTGGAACAGATATCAAAGCTGACGAGTTTCAGCATCATGGTGAGTTTGGAATAACTTATAAAATAGTGGCTTAACCCTCGATAGAGGAGAACAGGTGTTGAAAAAATAAAAAGCTACGATCATCGCCTTAAAAACGTTGTAGGTATTTTTCAAAGAGCAGCGCTCAATAAAGATAAAATGACCTATGGAAGATTATGTTCAAACAGTCGTAAAATAAAACATATCAGAGATTAATCATAGAATGGCTGTGTCGATAACTTGTTTCTTATATCCTTGAGGTGTTACCAGATGAAAGGCGTATATTCGTTTCAGAAATAGGCACGCGACCCAGCTAACGTTGCAGGGTTTGCTGGAGGTTTTGAACATCAATGACAATTAGTATTGGTTTAATGATGTTCCCAGTTCTGATGATTTTTATATTCATTGGTTTCCCCGTGGCGTTTTCATTAATGGGAGTGGCTGTACTCTTTGGTTATCTGCGATTTGGGGATTTACTAGTCCATCAACTTGTCGCCAAAGTTGATGACGTAGCATCCTATTATGTATTGTCTGCTGTACCTCTCTTTATTTTTATGGGATGTATGTTGGAGAAATCTGGCATTTCTGAAAAACTTTTCGAAGCTATGCAACTCATAACCCGAAAACTTCCTGGAGGGCTAGCAGTAGCAACCATTATACTTTGTGTGTTTTTTGCTGCTGCAAGCGGTGTAGTGGGCGCTGCTGAGTCCGTAGTGGGATTAATGGTCATTACGGTGATGTTACGGCACGGTTATAACAAAGGTTTGATCTCGGGTACTATCTGCGCCGGTGGTTCATTAGGCACCATAATTCCACCGTCGGTTGTTGTCGTTATTTTAAGTCCAATTGCTGGAGTTGGTGTAGGTAATCTCTTTGTTGGAATCATGATCCCAGGTTTAATACTGGCTACTCTTTATATATTTTATATACTTATTCGCTGCACAATTTGGCCCAATGACGGACCCTCGGATCACGCAGAGACCAAGAGCGGTTCACTCATTCGAGATGTTTGGATAATTATAACCGCATTAGTGCCGTTACTTACACTTATCTTTTCTGTCCTTGGATCAATAATGTTGGGTTGGGCGACACCAACCGAAGCTGGTGCAATGGGGGCCCTCGGAACGATATTTCTAACTGTCTTGTATGGAACATTTAAATTTAGTTTTTTAAATGAAGCATTTTTAAAAACCTTACGCATAACCTCGATGATTGTGACTATCCTCCTCGGTGGAATGATGTTTGCCAGTATATTTGTTGCACTTGGTGGATTAAGTGTCGTCCGCAATTTTTTTGAAGTTTCAAATCTTACGGTTTGGCCAACAATCTTAATTTTTATGCTGATTACATTTATTGCCGGGTTTGTTTTAGAGTTCATTTCGATAATGATTATTGTGGTCCCTGTTGCTGTAGCGGTGCTGCGACCTATGGGGGTCGATGACGTCTGGTTCTGTATTTTATTTTTGATCGTTATCCAGACAAGCTATCTAACACCGCCTATGGCTCCAGCGATCTTTTTCTTAAGGGGTATCAGCCCCCCTGAAATCCGACTAGTTGATATGTATCGGGGGGTCATTCCGTTCATAATGTTACATTTTGTGTGCATAGGATTGATCATTATATTTCCAGAGTTAGCATTGTTGCTTCCAGAAATCATGTTTGATCGTATCCCATCCGGAACACCAAACTAGAAGCTTTGGATATATGAATTGGTCATAAAAATCAAAGCATTGTTTTTTAGATGATATCTCGGTAATCTCAACGCGCTTGGATCAGATCTTTCCAATGTTTTATAGCGGTTCGAACTGTATCCGGGGCGCTCTTGGGCCTTTTCGAGGATGACCAAGGAAGTAGATATCTTTAGTTACCCTAGGCACCAGTTACTTACCTGCCGACGATAACTTTTTTGTCTGGATAAAAAGCGTTCAATTATTTTTTATATTTATTCTTCGTTAGTAAAAATATTGAGTTGCTGGTCGCCCTTTTTCTTTCAATTATTTAGGGCATTGCCTTGATTTAAATTCATTCTGCCCTGCATTCGATAGATTCATATTTTCGATGGACAACGAGTGTTTGGCCTACTTGCATGGCTATAGAGCAATTGTTCCAATTTGGATCTTGGCTTTTGGTTTGGACTAATACTGTTTTTGTTTTCGTAGAGAGGAAATCTATCTTAACGGTTTCATTAAATGGAATTAAAACTTTATCTTTTACTCGGTTCTGCAAGGTAACTTTGAAATTCTCGACTCCGTCATTTTTAACTATTATATAATCTTTTTTTGGAGCTTTTGTTTTTTCGTCCTCACCAAAACATCCAGCTAAAATTGCGGAGCCGATTAACACAAAAACGATTACAGTATAGCGTTTCATTATTTAACCCTCATTATATTGTTCTAATTTTATGATGTGTATGAAACACTGTAAAGATTTTGTTGGATATAGGTAAATTTGAGAGAACAAGACATTTTTTTGTGGTTAACGGTCGTAAACCCGCAATAAGTTTCCAAACTGTTGCTGAAATTCTTCATTTGGTTTGATACCATCTGCGTCAGAAGAGAACTCAGGTTTTAATCTATTTACAAAATACATAGTCAAGAGCCCCTTTTTCCCTGAGTCGATCTCACCGCGCTCTTCGGTTTCGAAAGCTTCACTCACTTGTTGCAAGGTGGTTTGAGAGACATTTATTCTACCAGGTTCGCCTTCTTTTTCCATTAAAGCGGCGATGTTTACAGCGTCTCCCCAAACATCGAACGTAAATTTTTTCTCACCGACTACGCCGGCTATAATGGGGCCAGAGTGGAGTCCTATCCGCATGTCCCATCTCGGCATACGCATCTTTTCCCTCTGCATGTTGGTACGTTCCATATGGTGTTGAATTTCAAGCGAGGCTAGGCAGGCTGCTATCGCATGCCCTCGGCTTTCAGCCGGCACACCTGCTACACACATATATGCATCTCCAATTGTTTTCAGTTTCTCAACATTATGCTTAGCCACAATATTATCGAATACAGAAAAATATTGATGCAGAAGATCAATCAATGATTTCGGTTGCATTTGTTCAGCAAGTTTTGTAAAGCCGGAAAAATCCCCAAACATAATAGTTGCGGAGTTATAGAACCTTGGGTCTACTTTGCCCGTATCTCTGAGCTCCGAGGCTATTTTTTTTGGTAATATATTCAATAATAGCTCGTCAGATTTGCTTTTTTCGGCGAGTAATTCTTCACGCATCTTATCTCGGCTCTTAATGGCGTTGTCCATTTCTACAACAGTACGCCTCAGTTCAAGTTGCGTTACAACTTGATGTGAGAGCCTGCGCATTGCCTCCTGTTGATTGAGCGTTATTTCCCTTTCTTCAAAATCTACTGTGCATAATGTTCCTATAGAATGACCAGTTGGGGTGATCAGAGGCATACCTGCGTAAAAGCGAATATTTGGTGCAGATTTGACCATGTCGTAATTTGAAAACCTGTCATCTTTGGACAAATCAGGCACCAAAAGGAGATCATTTTGACAAATAGTTGTTGCACATATTGATGCGTCTCGTGGGGTTTCTGCAAAGTCGTCTGGAAGACCATACTTAGATTTAAACCATTGCCGATCCTCGTCCATAAATTGAATAAAGGATACAGGGCATTGAAGTATTTCAGCTGCTAACTCGGTAATTTCATCAAATATAATCTCTGGCGCCGAATCCATTATGTTGTATTCATCTAGCTTCTTAAGACGCTCCACCTCATTTTCAGGAACAGGCACTTCATCCGTCATCCCGACACTCCATAGTTAATAAGCAACTTGTTATAATAAGCCCAAGCAAAGTAAAAAGAAATCTCTATTCAGAATATTTAAAAGGCAAACTAAGCAATAATTCAAGGAAGTGTTTTGCGGTTTGATATTTGATATAAAATAATGAATCACGTCCGTGAAAAATACTTATAACTGTGGGATTATTTCAGATGAAAGATCATCTTATTGAATTAGCGGCAGAATTTCTTGTGCGCAGTAGATTAGAGGGCGGCGCAACCTCTACCCCACCTAACGAACTAGTGCCAGAGACAGAGTTGGATGGCTATGCAGTCCAAGCGGTTGTTCATGAAATTCTGCAAAAAGCAGGGTATGGCCGTTTAATTGGACATAAAATTGGGTGTACAACTGAGGTAATGCAGAAATTTCTTAATATAGATTACCCATGTGCAGGAGAAATATTTAACACTACAGTTTTTGAGAAAACTACCGTTTTGCCTCTGTCTAAATTTCATCGAGTAGGGATTGAAAGTGAAATAGCCGCCCGTTTAAAAACAGATATGATGGGAACTCTTGGTCCTTATACAATTGAAAGTGCAAAAGATGCCGTTGGAGCTCTAATGGGTGCGATAGAGTTAGTAGATGACCGTTATGAAAATTACAGTGATCTAAGCGCCCCAACACTTATAGCAGATGATTTTTTTAACGCGGGTGCCGTACTTGGGGAGGAAAACCATCATTGGCGCAGCCTAGATTTGAAGACGATTGTTGGAACCCTCTTTATAGATAAACAGGAACACAGTAGAGGAGTTAGTGCTGACATTTTAGGAGACCCTATGGAGGCTCTTGCATGGTTGGCTAACCACCGTGCTGGACTTGGTAAACCTTTAAGAAACGGCGACTTCGTCTTATTAGGTAGTGTTACCCAGACGGTTTTTATTGAAGAAGCTGCCTTTATTGAGGTTGAGTTAGACGGTCTAAGTAAAGCATCAATAGAGTTAGTATGAGGTTATTTACATTCTATAACAGAGGCAAACGCCTTATTTATAGATCAACGTTGATGTAGTGAGGCAATCAGAGTGATTCAAATTTTTTACTTTTGACAAATCTACTTCGTATCCAGATGGAAGCGGATTTTTTTTGAATGCTAGCCAAGCTTTTATATCTCGCACAACTACGTCCCTGTCTAAGTCTCTGAACAATAAATGGTGACCATTTGGATAAAAAGCTAAATGCCATTGTTTTTGTTTTCCGTTGGGTAACTTTGATAGCATTCTGCAAGTGGACGATTTTGGCACCAAGTCATCCTTTGCTCCATAGAGAATAAGCAATGGTGTATCCTGATAAGTCGATGCTTCTAAAGCCTCATCCATCAGATTAGTAAGTCCATAAACAGCATCAAGACGTGACTCAGTGATATAGAGAGGATCGTCTCGTAACGCTTGTAACATCTCCTTATTATCGGAAGGATTGATATTTAAGCCTTGAGGGGTCAGTTTTACCATGGGAATTATATGAACCAGGATATCTAATATTTTGCTTTGCCAAATGGGCATCGTGCTGCGTCCCCAGACGGCCGGTGCTGATAATATAGCGCTTGCTAATTTAGGGCGTTTCATGCCTTTTTTCTTCGAGATAGCCGAAAGAATAACTGCTCCTCCCATGCTTTCCCCTAGTGCATGTATAGGCAAAGTAGGGTGCGCTTCTGTTAAAAGTGAGACAATTTCCTTTAGGTCTCGCACTAGTAAGTTGGTTCCAGTCCAAATACCTCTATTTTGGGTATTGCCAAATCCTCTTTGATCATAGGCATAAAATAAGTAACCATTATCCGCGAGTATATTTCCTAGTTCCTTAAATGCTCCAGAATGATCATTAAAGCCATGCAATGCAATCACGACTGCCTTCACGTTCGTTGCTTGTGAGTTCCAGACATTCAATGGTAATTTTTTAGCATCAGAGGTAATAAAGAAATTGTCCGTAAGTTTTGGTTTTTGCAGGTACCCTTGATAGGTTTGCACTGAAGGGGAGCATCCAGATATCAATGCTATCAAAATCCCTAATCCGATAATGATAAATGAGAGTGTAGCGGTATGTAATGACACTTGTCGTTGTACTTTATCCAATATCATATCCACTTTGTTATCATGCATTTATTTATAGGTATAATTTAACTATGTTATGGTCTTTACTATAAGCGCTAACTAAATTTTTGGATCAAAAAATGTCGATACTTGATGATAAGCGCATACTTCTCGTTGTCACAGGTGGAATTGCTGCCTTCAAAGCACTGGAGTTAGTGCGTCTAATTAAAGCTAATGGCATCCATGTTAGGGTAGTTTTGACCGAGTCGGGTTCAAAGTTTGTGACCCCTCTCAGCATTCAAGCGCTCACGGAAGATAAAGTTTATACAGAATTGTTTTCGTTAACCGACGAATCGGAGATGGGGCATATACAATTATCTAGGGACGCCGATTTAATTCTAGTCGCACCTGCCACTGCCAACATATTAGCAAAAATGCGGGCCGGTATATCTGATGATCTTGCCTCAACTGTGTTGTTGGCAACGGATAAACCAGTGTTTGTCGCACCTTCTATGAATGTTAGAATGTGGGAGCATGCGGCTACTCAAGATAATATAGGTGTTTTGATTAAACGAGGTGTAGAAGTCTTGGGACCGGATGTGGGTGCGATGGCTTGTGGAGAATTTGGAGCAGGTCGCATGTGTGAACCGGCTGAAATCGTTCAGCACGTTTTGAGTTTCTTATCTCTTAATAAATCACTTGAAGGTAAAACGGCATTAGTGACATCAGGTCCGACGCTGGAACCAATAGACCCGGTGAGGTTTATTAGCAACCGATCTTCTGGTAAGCAAGGTTATGCAATGGCCTCTGCATTATCTAAGCATGGAGCAAAAACTACATTGGTAACAGGGCCTACTAATCTTAGAGACCCTTCAGGGGTTAAAGTTATAAAGATAGAGACCGCCGCGGACATGTTGCAAGCATGTTTGGACTCTTTGCCTGCTGACATAGCTATTTGCGCTGCTGCTGTAGCCGATTGGCGTGTGGTTAATAATTCTGAACAAAAAATAAAAAAACGTGATAGTGGCTCGGTTTCCGCTCTGGAATTAAATGAAAACCCCGATATTTTAAAAACGCTATCTCAATTGCACTCAAATAGGCCCGATTTGGTGGTTGGTTTTGCAGCTGAAACAGAAAATTTGATAAATAATGCCGTAAAAAAGCGAAAAAATAAGGGTTGCGACTGGATATTGGCAAATGATGTTAGTGAAACCACAGGAACCTTTGGGGGAGAGAATAACCTTGTTCACTTGATAACGGACAAAGGGTCCGAAGAATGGCCTTTAATGTTGAAGGAAGACGTTGCTATTCGATTGGTGGAAAAGATTGTAAAAGAAATTGAAAGGTAAACGATTTTTATAATGGATATCGAGATAAAACGTTTATCGCATGCGATGGGACTACCATTACCCCAATATCAAACTTTAGGTAGCGCCGGAATGGATTTGCCTGCAGCAATAGAAAACACCAAAGTTATTAGTCCAGGTAAAAGAGTCTTAATCCCAACTGGTTTTTCTTTGGCACTCCCTTCTTCATTAGAAGCCCAAATACGCCCCAGGTCGGGCTTGGCTCTAACAAATGGTGTTACAGTTCTAAATGCTCCTGGAACAATAGACTCAGATTACAGAGGCGAAATATCTATTTTGTTAATTAATCATGGGAGTGAATCTTTTGTAATTAAAAGGGGAGATAGAATAGCTCAGATGGTTATTGCTCAAGTCGTACAACCCCGTCTTGTCGAGGTCAAAAATCTCTCAAAGACGGTAAGAGGTGAGGGTGGTTATGGATCCACGGGAGCAAATATCCAAGAAAAAATAGGAGCACCTCAGCATGGAACTGACTGATAATCAGTTTGAACGCTATGCACGTCATTTAATTTTAGATGAGGTGGGCGATGAGGGGCAAGAAAAGTTGTTAAATTCAAAAGTTTTGTGCGTTGGAGCAGGCGGTCTTGGCTCTCCTGTTCTAATGTATCTTGCCGCAGCTGGGGTTGGTACCATAGGCATCATAGACGATGACGACGTTGATATATCTAATTTACAGCGTCAAGTAATACACGCTACTAGTAAAGTGGGAACGCCTAAAGTATCTTCTGCGGAAGAAACGTTGTTAAGAATTAATCCCACAATCCGAATTAACCTACATCACATGCGTTTATTGCCAGAGAATGTAGACAACATATTCTCCAAATATGACTTAATTGTCGATGGATCAGATAACTTCCCCACGCGCTATATGATTAATGATGCAGCATATTTCAACGGGAAAACGGTTGTATCTGGGGCATTACTGAGATTTGAAGGGCAATTGACTACTTTTCGTGGAGGAACCGGGGGCCATAATCAAGAACCCTGTTACCGTTGCCTGTTCAATGCACCTCCCAGCGACGACCCAGACGGTTTCCGTTGTGAGGATGTTGGAATTCTGGGCGCGGTAGCGGGGGTTATCGGGACACTTCAGGCGACGGAGGTTTTAAAGGAACTCCTAAATCTTGGAAATTCGATGTCAGGTCAATTATTAATCTTTGATGCCTTGGAAATGACCTTCAGAAAAATTAGATATAAACGCAATCTATCGTGTGCTTTGTGTGGGGACACACCAACCATTCAAAATAGCACCGGTGCTATAATTGATTAAATCATGGGTCTTAGAATGAAAGATGGGTTGAGATTACTACTGCAATTAAACTTGGTCATTTTTGGTGTATTTTTACTAGGACTGAGTTTGCTTCTTCCGCGAATTACTATGGCAGATCTAGGCCGTGAAACAGGACTAGAGGTCCCGCGTTTTGTCTCTTTGAGTTCAAATAAAATAAACGTCCGAGCCGGCCCAGGAAGGAGATATCCTATTAAGTGGATTTTCCAACGTCAGAATTTACCAGTCAAAATCATAGCCGAGTTTGATACATGGCGGAAAATCAAAGATCATGAGGGAATAGAGGGTTGGGTCCACCAGCGCATGCTCTCAGGCCGCAGATGGGTAGTCATCTTAGGAGAAAATGTCATCATACGTAAAGAGCGATCGCTAACAGCCCAAGGTGTTGCTCGCTTAGCGCCAGGTGTTATGGCTCAACTAGAGGACATTTCTGGAGATTGGTGTCTCGTGGAAGCTGAATCCTACACAGGTTGGCTATTAAAAACTGATGTCTGGGGAACTATTGTAAATAAGGAGCGATAAACCTAATTCGAATACCGTATTCACATTACTCAAGATCCTTAGCTAAAAACCCCTTAACTTCTGGGGAAATAACGGCCATGTGGCCATAAGCGGGATGGTTTATTCCAACACTAATTCGAGTATCTGGCTTTTTGAAAAGTTTGACCTGATCAGCCGAAAGATTGAAATGTATGAACTGAACTGACGAAGCCTTTCCTGCAGCGGTGGTCCTATCTACGTCGGTTTCTGAGTCGCCAATAATAGTGTCTCCATCTATTGTCAAACAGCACACCTCTTCCACCCCACCCAGGCTCATAAGAAGGGTTTTCCGGCGTTCAGGTTCATCAATTTCAATCATTAAAGTGGCTACCAGCTCACTGCCTTGTGGTATTAGGGGGTTATATGCCGAGAGTTCATCCTCTATTTGAGCCTCGCCACCCTTTTCGATGAAGAGCATCTCATGAATTTGCCACCACATGGTATCGTAGTTTTCAAACATAAAGGTTGCATCTGGACCAACCGCTACTCTTCGGTTTCTTTTTA
>CALIMD010000241.1 GCA_938028645.1 uncultured Alphaproteobacteria bacterium | reverse complement strand
AATATTAATTGGAATGTTAAGTCGATGATCAAACAATTTTATCAAATTTATATTTTCAAAAAATTGTAGAATGAATCCCTGGCTCAAATATTCTATTGGAGCACAAGTAGGTTTACTTATTGGGATGGGGCTTGGTCGCTTCAGTTATACACCGATGGTTCCTATATTGATTGAAGCTGGACATCTAAGCGAGTCAGAAGCCGGGTACGTTGGAGCTTTGAACCTTGGTGGATATGTTATAGGTGCAATATTAACACCTTGGCTTAGTCGCCATTTTCATGAGGCATGGTTGATCAAATTTTCTCTTTTTGTTGCAATCATTTGCCTAATTGCAAGTATTTTTCCTTTTGGTTTTTTGTGGTTAGCGTTATGGCGTCTCGCTATTGGAGTAATCGTTGCAATCATAATGATATTGAGCATTGCTTATGCGACACGCTTTGCACCTAAACATCGGATAGCATTAGCCACATCCATCGGATTCATGGGAGTTGGAATCGGGATTTTTTTCTCTTCTGCCATTTTGCCAATCTTCCTAGCGCATGGTGTAATTTGGGGCTGGGTATGCAGCGCCGTTATTGGAGTTATTGCGTTTTGTATTGGCTGCTGGGCGTGGCACAAGGCTCCATCTCTAGATACATCAAAGACCGGATGTGCAAAAAAAGAGATACAATTATCGTTAGATGGGAAAAAACTTATTGTCGTTCAAGGTTTATTCTCAATAGGATTAATCCCTCATTCTATATACTGGGTCGACTATATCGTTAGAGAGCTGCGGCTCTCAATCGAACAAGGGGCATTCCAATGGATGCTGGTTGGCATCGGAGGGATAGCTGGAACAATTCTTTGGGGTAGACTCGCAGATTTTATAGGCCTCAATATTTCACTCGTCCTCGTCTTTGCAGCATTGGCAAGTGCAGCTATCACGCCGTTTTATTTCGATGACTCCAGCATAATATTTTTATCCTCTTTTGTTTTTGGCTCCCAACCAGGCTCTGCAGCTATTGTGGCGGCGCGAGCCCAACAAGCCGTTGGAGAGTCCTCCATGGTAAGTTTATGGCACTATATGGTGCTATCGGTAGGAATAGCTCAAATTGTTGGCGGTGTTTTTTTGGTAGAGCTTTTTAACAGAACAGATAGCTATACTTTTGTTTTTTTGATTGGTGGTACATCCATGGGGTTAGCCGCATTGATTTGTGCTACACTCAGTAAACAGCCCCCAAAGCTTGAGCCGAGGCATTAAGTATGACTGCATTGCGAATTTTCTCATACCTACCCAATCCCAGAATAATGAAAGCAACCATTGCCGCTCGCCTTTGCGGTATAGATGTGGAAATAAGAGGAGATAAGCCAAAAAACCTGGTTGACTGGCTTTGGGATTTTGAAGCTCACAAACTATCTGATAACGACCAAAAAAGGGGCGATGTTATAGCACAACCATCTCACACTGGGTTTAATAAAACTTTGTATAAAACTGAGAATTTTTTGAAAGCGCATCCTTTTGGGACTGTTCCAGCAGCTTTTAGTCCATCTGGGGAAACCGGAATATTCGAATCAAACAGTATACTCAGAGCTGTTGCCAGGACCGGAAAGGAGAAGTGCAGTTTATATGGAGAAGATCCCTATGAGTCTTCAAGGATCGATAGTTTTCTGGACGTATCACTGGTATTTGCCCGACAGAGCCAAGTTTACCTTCTCGCTTTATCTCAAAATGAATGCAACGAAGTCGTTCACAAAGAGACAGCTAATGCATTAAGTAACTATCTAACAGGCATGAACCGGGCATTGTCAGGTGGGAGTGACGGTCTGGTAAACAATAAGCTAAGCATTGCTGATATTTGCTTTGTGTGCGAAATTTGCCAGATATCCCGGGAACGTGCTCATATAGAAAAATTAAACAAATTGAATCTTGAGTTGATCTATAATCGAAAAATTTTAAATAGATCCTTTGAACATGCTATGCGGCACTTTGATAATCTTTGCGACCGCCAGGAGTTTGCGCTCGATATAGCACCACTAATGAATAGGTTATCAAAGATAGCAGACCAAGCACATGGGACCGCTTTAAAAGGTTAACCTTATCCCCGCGGTGTTATGCACCACTAAGTTCCCCTTTTATGACATAGTTCAAAATCGCAACAATTTGTTCTGGCGTTTCAGCGACTGCTAGCGCAGCGGCGTCCACTTCTTTGAGCGGATGCGTCAATGATTTATCATGCATGACTATCAGAGGCTTACCAAGTGCTGCAGCAAAACCAGCGTCAAAAGCTGCATTCCACTGCTTGTATTTATCACCAAATCGTACCACGACCACATCGGATTTTTCTATCAATGTTTTTGTCCTGATAGCATTGAGCTTGGCTCCTTTATGGTCCTTCCAAAAAAGGTTGTCTTCGTCTCCCAAAATAGTCACGCCACAATCATCACTATTGTCATGATCGGTAACCGGTGTATTGAATTTAATAGATAATGCCGCGGAGCTTACACCTTTATAAATCTCTTCCCGCCAATCGCTATGAATCTCCCCTGATAAATAAACAGATAGATCTGTCATTTTTGGTCCTTTTAAATAAATTTAATCTCGTAATTATAACTTGGATAAGTATTCATACAAATATTAACTACCCAAGAGTGGACACAATTAAACAAAGAACCTTGTTTAATTCCAGTATAATCGTCAAAATTCTCCTCATGTCATATTTTAACAGCTTGAGATTTTCCAACCATACCTCTGCCGTTAGCCTAGTGGTTATAGCATTCCTTGTTTTACCTGCCATAGATGCCATTGCAAAATTTATATCCAAAGATATCTCAGCGGGACAAATTGCATGGACGAGGTTTCTAATCCAAACGCTAATCATGCTGCCATTTTTTTTGAAAACAATGCATCTCGAAAAAAATCGTTACCTCTTCCCACAAGCTCTGCGTGGTATCTTAATAGCAGCTACGACTGTACTGATATTTGCTGCCGTAAAACTGATGCCACTTGCTGAGGTTATCTCCATATTTTTCATCGAGCCACTCATTGTAACACTTCTTTCAACAATTTTCCTCGGAGAAGGAATTGGATGGAGAAGGCTATCTGCTACAATAATTGGATTTTCCGGAGCGTTAATAGTAGTACAACCAAGTTATCAAATATTTGGCTTATCCGCAATTTTACCATTTGCTGCTGCTTTGTGTTTTGCTTTTTATATAATTTTAACCCGAAAATTAGCCCACACTATAAACCCAACCATAATGCAATTTAATTCTGGCCTCTCTGGTTTCCTATTCATGAGTATAGTGTTAGCTTTGGGCTATTTATTGGAATTTCCTACTTTAAAAATCACAATTCCAAGTCATGACCAATGGATGTTACTTTTGTTGCTTGGGCTCATCGCCACTGTTGGTCACTTTATGATTGCTTTTGCGATAAAATATATAGAAGCGAGCGCATTGGCTCCATTTCAATATCTTGAAATTGTAGCTGCTACATTCTACGGGCTTTGGCTTTTTGACGATTTTCCTGATGCTCTCGCTTGGCTCGGAATCTTCATTATTGTAAGCTCTGGATTTTATACATTCAGTCGGGAGAAGCAAAAAAAGGTAAGTGTGAGTGGGACTTAGAAAGATTAAATATTTAAAACAAATGCAGTTATAATAAATTGGATAATGGGTAGAGCTGAAAATTACCCCGAAAAAACTGGCGCTGACAGGAATAAACCTATCAATTCTTGCGCATGGATCGATTGATTATACTGAAGACATTGCGAAATGTCAGACCTTAAGATTTATCGAAGCCCATCCCAACAGCCTGGACAGAAGTTGTCCACTTGGGCATCTTACTGGTTCAGCAGGGCTAGTGACACCAGACCGTAGATCAACGGTTCTAGTTCACCATAAAAAGCTTAATCGATGGTTACAACCTGGCAGCCACGCGGATGGAAACGGAAATTTATTTGAAGTAGCTCTTCATGAGGCGTTCGAGGAAACAGGACTTGATCTACCCATATTCACGCCAGTCAATAGTTTAATATTTGATATAGACGTTCAAACAATTCCAAAACACGGCGCTAAACCGGCGCACATGCATTACGATATTAGATATATTTTCCAATTACCTGACATTAATTTACCTGGCAACGACCAATCATGTGAGGTCCTATTTGTTCCAATTGAAGAGGTCAAAGAATTCAATAATACCGCTTCTGTTGAGAGGATGGCGCTAAAAACCAAATATCAATTTTCGAATACTTGAAAAAGGCAGGGCTCATTGTGAAGAAAAGGACGTTAAAGAAGCACATATCCACCATCCGAAATAATAGTTTCGCCCACTACATAACTCAAAACATCAGATGAAAGAAGTAAAGCAAGGCGGGCCATCTCATAAGCTTCCGCCAATCTTCCTGCTGGGATATCTTTAAGTGCCATCCGTCGCTTTTCTTCGGAATTTAAGATACCTGCATTTATATTTGTCAAAGTTCGGCCAGGAGCAATAGCCGCCACTCGAACTCCTTTAGGCGCCCATTCGGCAGCAAGCGATTTTGTGAATTGCGCAATTCCCGCTTTTGTACTGGCATAAACAGCACGTTCGGCCGCCCCATGAAACGCTAATTGCGAAGATGTATTGACAATTATACCTGATCCTCGCCTCAACATCTTTTTCCCAATATTGTGAGCTATTTGCATTGGGCCAAGCAAATTGACATTCACTATTTTCGTAATTTCATCTGAAGGCATCTCATCAAATGGACCTGCCCAAAGTATTCCCGCATTATTTAAAAGAATGTCTGGATTTTGTGCTTCCGAGCACATATTTTCGATGGATTCTTTTTCACCTTGGTCAAAAACGATAGTTTGAGAGTCCGGCACTTCCTCGGCTATTCTCTCTAATTCTATGGAGTCTCTATCTGCCAGAATAGTTGCTGCATTGTGCTCAAAAAAAGTCTTTGCCATTGCTGCACCAATACCACTGGCGGCTCCTGTAATTAATACACGTTTCCCATTTAGATCGAGATCACTTTCTTGGATTTTCATGGTTTTTCCAGTCATCAAAGGTGTTTCTCAATGATATATTTTTGAGCTA
>CALIMD010000240.1 GCA_938028645.1 uncultured Alphaproteobacteria bacterium | reverse complement strand
CTCGAGGAAGTCGCCACGTCTTAAGCTTATATGCCATTCCATCTGTTGCAAAAAAGAGTAAAGGCGTGTGAGTATTTGCTACAAATAATTGAGTTACCACATCGTCCTCCTTTGTGGTCATTCCCTGCAAGCCTTTGCCGCCCCGTTTTTGCTCTCGATATTCCGCAAGTGCAGTCCTTTTAATATACCCTCCAGATGTAACTGTAACAACCATATCCTCTTTCTCAATTAGATCTTCGTCCTCCATATTATCGATGTAGTCAATTATTTCAGAACGTCTTTCTACAGCAAAACTGTTCTTAACATCTTTAAGCTCTTCAGAAATAATATTCATAATTTGATCACGGCTTCGTAAGATATCGAGATATTCACGAATTCGATCTGCTAATTCTTGTAATTCACCAGTGACTTCCTTTACTCCAATTGCAGTTAGCCGTTGCAATCTTAATTCCAATATGGCCCGTGCTTGAGTTTCAGATAAATTGTATGTCCCATCATCATTCACAGGATGAATTGGGTCATCTATTAGTTTAATGAATTCAATAATGTCTTTCGCAGGCCATCGACGCGACATGAGTTTTGTTCTAGCTTCAGCAGGATCAGCTGAGGTTCTAATTGTTGCTACTACTTCATCAACGTTTGATACAGCAACTGCTAACCCACATAGGATATGGCTACGCTCTCTAGCTTTCCTCAAGTCATAAGCGGTTCTTCTTGCGACCACCTCTTCTCTAAATTTTATAAAGCTAGTCAGAAAGTTTCGAAGTGTTAATTGCTCAGGCTTACCACCATTTAGTGCTAACATATTGCAACCAAAGCTTGTTTGCATTGGCGTGTATTTAAATAATTGATTTAAAACAACTTCCGCAGTTGCATCTCTTTTTAACTCGATAACAACCCTGACACCGATCCTGTCACTTTCATCTTGAACGTGAGATATACCCTCAATTCGCTTTTCACGGGCCATTTCAGCAATTTTTTCTATCATGGTAGATTTGTTTACTTGATAAGGTATTTCGGTAATGATTATTGCGAACCTATCTTTTCTAATCTCTTCTATCTGGGTGCGAGAGCGAATAATGACGCTTCCACGGCCTTCTGTATAAGCCTTACGCGCGCCACCTATTCCCAAAATTAATCCACCTGTAGGAAAGTCAGGAGCGGGGACTATCTCTGTCAGCTCTTCTGATGTTAAATCAGGATTTTCAATCAGCTTTAAAGTTGCATCAATAATTTCACCTAAATTGTGAGGAGGAATATTTGTGGCCATACCCACTGCAATCCCACCAGCTCCATTTACTAGCATATTTGGAAATTTTGAGGGTAAAACCGATGGCTCTTTGTCTTTACCATCGTAATTGTCTTGAAAGTCTACTGTATCTTTCTCGATATCTGCCAGCAAAGCGCTTGCCGACTTGTCCATCCTTACTTCGGTATAGCGCATTGCTGCGGGGTTATCCCCATCCATTGATCCAAAATTACCCTGACCATCTAAAAGTGGGAGAGACATTGAGAAATTCTGTGCCATTCTTACTAGAGCATCGTAAATTGCTCCATCGCCGTGTGGATGATACTTACCCATCACATCGCCTACAGGCCGTGCAGATTTTCTGTATGCCTTTTCATGTGTGTTTCCCGTTTCATGCATTGCATACAGTATTCTGCGATGAACTGGCTTGAGGCCATCTCTTAAATCCGGAATTGCCCTAGAAACAATCACACTCATAGCGTAATCTAAATAAGACGTTTTCATCTCATCTTCTATTGCTATTGAAGGGCCATCGTGTTGGTGAAAATGAGGCTCGCTCTCTTCTGTTTGATCTTCATTTTCAGGGGTTTCGGTCATTATCGCACCTAACACTAAATTTATCTATATTTTGTACTAAATAGTATACCAAGCACTATATGTATTTGCAATTGAAACTACATTGAATTTGATTAAATAATCCCAGATCAAGCACTGAAAGTAATGAGTTTAAAGATAAGAATTTATTAAATTAATTTTTATCAGTAACCAATTGATTAAAAAGGAATTTCGTCATCCAAATCATTTGAAAGATCACTTTGATTGCTTGAATTGTCAAGGTTCTGTGTGTTTTGGTCAAAACTATTGTTATTATTATTTGAAAACCCGTCGCTGTTATTATCGTTTCGATTGCCAAGCATGGTCAATTGACTACTGTAAGGGCGCATAGTAACTTTTGTAGTGTAACGGTCGTTTCCAGATTGATCTTGCCATTTCTGAGTCTCAAGCTGACCTTCAATATATACAGAGGAGCCTTTCTTTAAATATTGCTCTGCAATTCTAACAAGTGGTTCTGATGTTATAGATATCCTATGCCACTCCGTTCTTTCCTTGTTTTCGCCGGTATTTCTATCTTTCCAGCGCTCTGATGTGGCTACGCTGAACTCGCAAACTTTCCCTCCATTTGGAAAAGTCCTTACTTCTGGATCACTTCCCAAATTTCCAATTATGATTACTTTATTTACAGAGCCAGCCATATGATATCTCCTTAGCGAATCTACGTACTTGCTACCTTTAAAACACTGGATTAAGTGAAATAAAAGTGGTTTCTGTT
>CALIMD010000239.1 GCA_938028645.1 uncultured Alphaproteobacteria bacterium | reverse complement strand
TGTTGATGCCCGCTCATGGATGAGCTGGCAAATACCGTTTCAAACAGATAACAATCATAGTAAAGCTCGTATTATGGATATTGGAACAACTGCAATCAAGAACTCATTGAATTCCGGCGTTGTCGCCGTAATACCAGGCTTTCAAGGAGTAGGTTCTGAAAATAGAATTACAACTCTAGGAAGAGGCGGATCCGACACCACCGCAGTGGCTTTGGCAGCAGCTTTAGCGGCCCATAGATGCGATATTTATACCGATGTTAATGGTGTTTACACAACCGATCCAAGGATCGTATCAGGCGCCCAAAAAATTGAGAAAATAACCTACGAAGAGATGTTAGAGATGGCTTCTCAAGGAGCCAAAGTACTGCAAACAAGATCAGTTGCCCTTGCAATGCGCTACAACGTGCGCTTGCAAGTTAGATCAAGTTTTGAAGACGTGCCCGGCACATTAGTATTGAATGAGGATGAGATTGTGGAAAAAGAAACTATAACAGGAATAGCCTATAGTCGCGAGGAGGCTAAGATAACACTGAGAGGGGTTAAAGACAGACCAGGCGTAGCTGGTCGTATTTTTGGCTCACTTGCTGACGCCTCTGTAAATGTAGATATGATTGTCCAAAATGTTTCTGAGAATGGACAAACAACTGACTTGACATTTACCGTAGGAAAAATCGATCTAAATACCGCCGTAGAAGTTTTAGAGGAATTAAAGGATGAAATTGAATTTGCAAATGTCACAGCTAATCCAAACGTTTCAAAAATTTCTGTTGTAGGAGTTGGCATGAGAAGCCAACCGGGGGTAGCTAAAACGATGTTCAATACACTGGCCGATAAGGGGATAAATATTCAGGTGATATCGACATCCGAGATAAAGGTGAGCGTGTTAATAGCATCTGATTACACTGAACTTGCTGTGCGGGCCCTCCATTCAATTTTTGAGTTAGATAAACCAACTCAGTTAGAAAGTTAATCTACTAGAATTACTATTAACCTTATCTAATGGAATATTTAATAATCTATGACCGACCTGGATCTCTCTTCAGAGTTTTTTATTTTTAAAAAATAAAGATAAAAAAGGCGGTTAAATGATGCAATTTAAACGAAAACGTATCTTGAGTTATTGTCTTTAGAATTAAAGTCTAATATTTTTCCATAGTATCTTTAAGTATTCGTCTAACAAAACCATATGAGATTTGTCTGTAAGCTATGAAAATCGAGCAAAAATTCTCGAAGTTATTCGGCAGAAAAATGATGGTGCCGATTAAGCTAAAAAGCCAAATTAGAAAATCAAATGACATTGCAGCAAATACATCGGAGATACTTTTTGGTGAAGCGCTTCGAGAGGCCAGGCACAAGTCCAACTTGAGTTTAAGCCAAATATCTAATCTACTGAGAATCCGCCATGATTATTTAAAAGCCATCGAAAACGGCACACCTGGTGATATACCTGGGACAACTTATGCGATTGGTTTTATAAAAAGCTATTCCAACTACCTTGGAATTGATTCTGAGGGCTACATCAACTCACTTAAAACTAAAGTGCAAAATCCCGAATTAAAAAACTCCAATGTCTTTCCGTCTTCTGCACCAGAGGGGAAAATCCCCAGTGTAATGGTTATTTTTACCACCATCTTAATCACCGGTGGCATTTTTTTAATTTGGAATAACCTTCAAAAAACATCCACCGATTTGTCAAACCGACATGATGTGATAAAGCCCCAAATCAATAAAATAACAGCAGTAGGAGAACAAGAAAACCAAAACAGCGACCCAAGAAGTTCGCCGCAGAAAAAGGCTCTAGCGAAAAATTCATTACAACATGGTGAAAAGATCGTTGTTTCAAAAAGAACACCGGACAACGATCTAAAAACTAAAAAATACAAAACGGTAAAGTTAATAGAAAAAAAAGGCATTGAACCGACTGATTCCCAGAGCGTAACAACGAAAACAGCAAAACGGAAAGGTGGGGAAACTGCCTCGATCAACTCTAGTTCCCTACACGAAACTACTGACCTATTTCAGGCGAAGACAAAAACGGGTGTAGTAGACGTGAAACGTTTGAAGGTATTGAATGCCTCTTCAGTTTTAACATCACCTAATTTCACCATTCAGGCAACTGCCGACAGTTGGGTTGAGATCAAAGCATTAGATTCAAATATTCTTTTAAGTCGTATATTGAAGACACACGAAACGTTTAACGTTCCCAACCGAAACGACCTGCTTCTTAGCACCGGCAATATTGGAGCCCTTATTATCAAGATGAATGGCAAGGAAGTCCCAAAATATGGAGGTTCAATGCGGATTGCAAAAGATATTGCACTCACGAAGGAAAACTTACTTAAAACGTCCGATAGCAACTGAGATATTTGGATAAGTGATGAATACCAGATCATATAGAGACATAATAGCAAAAAAAACCCGCCAGATCATGGTAGGCTCAGTTCCAGTAGGAGGTGATGCACCTATATCGGTACAAACGATGACTAATACACTCACTACTGATGAAAAATCTACAATAGCACAGATACAAGAATGCGCAGCTGCCGGGGCAGACTTAATAAGGGTCTCATGCCCTGACATTGAATCAACAGGTAGCTTGAGATCGATAGTAAAGGCATCTCCGATTCCAATAATAGCAGATATTCATTTTCATTATAAAAGGGCCATTGAGGCCGCAGAAGCGGGCGCTGCATGTTTGCGAATTAACCCGGGAAATATTGGAAGCCCTCAAAAAGTCATGGACGTGATTAAAGCCGCTAAAGATAATGGTTGCTCAATGCGTATTGGTGTGAATGCTGGGAGCCTTGAGAGGCCTATTCTTGAAAAATTCGGTGAACCTAGCCCAGAAGCAATGGTAGAAAGTGCTCTTGAGCATTCGAAAATATTAGAGGACAAAGGTTTCTTAGATTTCAAAATCAGTGTCAAAGCGTCCGACATTTTTCTCGCTGTGGCAGCCTACCAAAAACTTTCCGATTTAACTGACACTCCACTGCATGTTGGCATCACGGAAGCTGGAGGATTTAGAACAGGAACAGTAAAATCCTCTATAGGAATGGGAATGCTTTTATGGGGCGGCATTGGGGATACTATAAGAGTTTCTTTATCTGATGATCCAGTAAACGAAGTAAAAGTGGGCTTCGATATTCTAAAATCGCTTGGGCTAAGACACCGTGGAGTCAATGTTATTTCTTGCCCATCATGTGCTAGACAGCAATTCGATGTTATCAATACCGTCAAAATACTCGAGGAGCGACTTTCGCATATAACAACCCCTATCACGCTCTCGATAATTGGTTGTGTTGTCAACGGTCCTGGAGAAGCTCGCGAAACAGACATTGGATTGACAGGAGGGGGAAAAGGCACGCACCAAATTTACTTAGGAGGCCTTCCCAATCATCGATTGAAAGATGAGGGAATTATTACGCATATCGTAGGGTTAGTGGAAAACAAAGCCCGCGAAATTGAAGCAGAGCTTGCTGTTAAAAAAGATAAAAAATCAAAAATTTCATCTATAGCCAGATGACGATAGTCTCCAGCCAAGATTGTATAGATATTTTTCATGTTATAGGGCTGAAATATGGAGCTTGCTCAAGTTCGTTGAGGGAAAAGGTATTTATCAATGAGCATGAAATACAAGATTTCTCGAAATCTTTATACCAATCGATCCAATGTGAGATTCTAGTAGTTTCCACATGTGACAGAGTGGAATTTTACTTCCTCGAAAATAATATAGAGACGGTTACTCAAATTATTTTTAGAAAACTAGCCCTTGATAATGAGCAGGTTTTTAGAAAAATTTTGGCTGCGTCATATAAATATTCAAAACACTCTGCTTTACAGCACTTATTCAGAGTTACAGCTGCCTTAGATAGTCACATTATAGGTGAACCACAAATTTTTGGTCAAATTAGATCGAGCCATAGAATAGGGAAAGAAACAGGGACGATCCGCTCTCAACTAAATAATTTTCTCGAGCATGCTTATTTTGCCGCTAAACGTGTAAGAAAAGAGACGAATATCGGGCAAGGACCTGTGACTATAGCTGCAGCAGCTATTCGTGTTGCTCGGGATATCAACGGAGATTTGGCACATTGTAAAGCAGCTATTTTTGGTAATGACGAGGCAACCATTTTTCTCTCTGAACACTTCAAAGCCGCGAATTTAAGCAATTTTATTTTTATTAATGAAAATACGGCTAATAGTGACAGAAGCTCAACACATTTTGTTGGAGAAATTGCCAATTACGATGAAACGGCTAAAATCTTAGTGTTAGTCGACATAGCGATAATTAGCGCCAATAGTCTCAACTACGCCATCACCAAAGAAATGATGACATCAATCATAAAAAAACGCCACTATAAGCCCCTTTTTATTATAGATGTTGGAGTCCCGAGCGTAATTGATCCGGCTATTGAGGATATTGATGAAGTTTTTTTATATAATTTAGATGATCTTGAGCAAATAGCCCTCAAAGGAAAAAACCAACGTGGGTCTGCATTAATAGAAGCCGAACAAATCATAGATGAGGAATTAGAGCGGTTCACCAAAAGTATAAAAGGTAAAAATATTGAACCCCTTTTGAAAGCAATAATAAATTCTATGAACCAGGAACGGCTTGAGGTTCTTAGAGAAAAGCCAAATCTTAGCTCCGAAGCAGTCAGCCAACTTTTAGTAAACCGATTAGTACATATCCCCATAACTGCTATAAAAGAATTATATACTCAGGAAGAATTAGATGAGAGAACTGAATTGTTAATACGAAAACTTTTTACATCAACGGCTAAGTGGAAAGGAGATCCGGGTGAGTTTTGAGGCCAATTTGGAGCGGGTCGAGTCCCGACATCGCGAACTTGAAGGCATGCTCTCATCCTCCGAAGCATTAAATGCGGAAGAGATCACCAAAATCTCCAAAGAATTATCT
>CALIMD010000238.1 GCA_938028645.1 uncultured Alphaproteobacteria bacterium | reverse complement strand
CACGTTTTCAGAGAACAAAATAAAACTTAATCTTTCATTTAAGACATTTTATAACGCCCTTCATTGCGAAATCTAACTATAACCCCTATGTTCTCAATTATTCCGAAGAACCGGGTTTGACCAATGACAACACTCTCAAATATTCGAAATTTCGCAATAATTGCCCACATCGATCATGGTAAATCCACTCTTGCTGATCGTTTAATACAAGAATGTGAGGGGCTTAGCGAACGCGAAATGAAAGAACAAGTTCTTGATTCGATGGATATTGAACGAGAGCGAGGAATAACAATCAAGGCACAATCTGTTCGCTTGCAATTTAAAGCAAGCGATGGAGAAATCTACGAATTAAACTTAATGGATACGCCTGGGCATGTTGATTTCGCTTATGAGGTAAGCCGGTCACTTGCAGCTTGCGAAGGATCTCTTTTGGTTGTCGATGCAAGTCAAGGTGTCGAAGCCCAAACATTAGCCAATGTCTACCAGGCAATTGACTCTGACCACGAAATCATTCCGGTACTAAATAAAGTGGATCTACCAGCGGCTGAACCGGAAAGAGTTAGAGCGCAAATAGAGGAAGTGATAGGCTTAGATGCTTCAGATGCAGTTGAAATTTCTGCCAAAACAGGGCTCAATATCAGAGCAGTTCTCGAGGCATTGGTCAAACGTCTTCCGCCCCCCAGCGGCAATACAGATGGCCCACTAAAAGCGCTTTTAGTGGATTCTTGGTACGATGCTTATTTAGGCGTTATGGCGCTCATCCGCGTATACGATGGTACAATCAAAAAAGGTATGAAAATACGGATGATGCAAACAGGTGCGGTGCACCTCGTCGACCGCGTAGGCGTATTTACACCTAAACTTACCGAAATCGATCAACTCAAACCTGGACAGTTAGGTTTTGTAACAGCAGCAATAAAAACGGGTGCAGACACGAAAGTAGGCGATACGATAACAGATGAAAGGAAACCCGCAACAGAAGCATTAGCAGGTTTTAAACCAAGTGTTCCTGTTGTATTTTGCGGACTGTTTCCTGTTGATGCAGCAGATTATGAACAACTACGGGAGAGCCTGGACCGGCTGAGATTGAACGATGCCAGTTTCTCCTTTGAAGCCGAGTCTTCCGCTGCGCTGGGGTTTGGTTTTAGATGTGGGTTTCTGGGGCTTCTTCATTTGGAAATTATTCAAGAAAGATTGGAACGAGAGTTCGATCTTGATTTAATAACAACAGCACCCAGCGTAGTTTATAAGATAAACATGAATTCCGGGGAGACTCTTGAGCTACATAATCCCTCAGATATGCCTGACGTAGTAAAAATCGGTAGCATTGAGGAGCCATGGATTAAAGCGACTATTTTTGTTCCTGACGAGTATCTAGGGCCAATTCTAACCCTCTGTACAGAAAGACGAGGAGAGCAAATAGAGCTCACCTATGTGGGAAATAGGGCGATGGTAGTTTACCGTCTTCCGCTTAATGAAGTTGTTTTTGACTTTTATGACCGGCTGAAATCAATATCTCGCGGTTATGCTAGCTTCGATTACCAAATGGATGGCTATTTGGAAGGTGATTTGGTTCGAATGAGCCTACTAGTAAATGCCGAACCCGTTGATGCCCTCTCTATGGTGGTGCACGCAGCACAAGCGGAACCTCGCGGACGCGAACTCTGTTCTCGCCTCAAAGACCTAATCCCAAGGCAATTATTCAAAATACCTGTTCAGGCCGCTATAGGCGGAAAAATTATAGCTCGCGAAACAATAAGTGCTATGAGAAAAGACGTTACCGCAAAATGCTACGGAGGAGATATTTCAAGGAAGAGAAAACTTCTTGAAAAACAGAAAAAAGGTAAGAAAAAAATGCGCCAATTTGGCAGAGTAGAGATACCACAATCCGCATTTATTGAGGCGTTAAAAATGGGAGATGGGTAAGTTTTTTTAACTTTATTTCGACCCTGTTTTCCCCTCGCGAAATGGCAACAAAATCTCTTCAGTGTGCTGCCCAAGCTCAGGTGTAGCTCGGTGAATTTTTGCAGGGGTTTTAGATAGTTTAACAGGGAAACCAGTCATTTTTACTGTTCCTCGACCAGGATGATCAACTTCAAGTAACATCTGCTGAGATAACACTTGAGGATCTGAGAATACCTCTGACAGATCCATCGTTCGTCCGCATGGACAACCCGCCTCATTTATAACTTTTATCCAATGTTCAACCGTATTTTTCTCTGTAACTTTATTGATAATTTCCAAAAGCTCATCCCTATTCTCCATGCGAGTCGCGTTGGTTTTAAAACGCTCCTCATCAAGTAAATAACCCAGGTTTAAAACTTGAAGAAAACGCTCCACAAAAACATCATTTGAAGGTGCCACAGCCACTCGCCCATCGCTGGCGCGGAAAAGTCCATAGGGTGACGCTATTGGGTGATTATTACCTGTTCGTTTTGGAATTTCACCAGTAGCAAGATATTCGGCCGATAAGTAAGCCATCATACTGATCAAACCATTTGTCAAACTAGACTCAACATTCTGCCCTTTACCGGTTCTTTGACGAGCATGCAGTGCCGTCACAACGCCAAATGCAGCATAAAGTCCCGCAATCATGTCACTCATAGGGGGCGCAGCGCGCATTGGGTCACCTTCTGCCGATCCATTAACACTCATAAAACCACTCATCGCCTGAGCAATAAAGTCAAAAGATGGTCTATCAACATAAGGCCCCGTAGACCCATAACCATTTACGCTTGCACAGATTAACCTTGGGTTAATTTCTTCAAGAAATGCGGGGGTAAAACCCATTTTAGCCAACACACCCGGACGATAATTCTCGACCAAAACATCCGCAGATTCTAGAAGCAGTTTCAGATCAGCCTTTCCCTCCTCCGTATAAAGGTCGAGAACTATTGATTTCTTATTTCTATTAAATTGTGAAAAATACCAACTTAAACCTTCTTTAATGGCACCCTGCCCCCGAACAGGGTCTCCTTTTGGAGGCTCTACTTTTATCACTTCTGCCCCCATATCAGCGAGCATCAATGTACAAAAAGGACCCGCCAAAATACGTGTTAGGTCAATAACTCTTATCCCAGAAAGTGCCATTTATCGAAATCTCTACTGCCTCTCGGGTTAACCTGCTGCAGTCGCCACATCCGACATAGAATGTAATTCAAGCCTAGGACCCGATTTCATTAATTGGCCTGGCAACTCCCTACCCATGACGCGTTCAACATACTTCGCTACATCTATCAACATTGTTAAATCTATTCCTGTTTCTATCCCTAATTCGTGCATCAGATATACCAAGTCTTCGGTGCAAATATTGCCAGTAGCCTTGGGCGCAAATGGGCATCCTCCCATACCACCAAAGGAAGCATCATACTTGGCTACGCCCTCGTCCAAACCAACCAACACATTCACCAATCCTATTCCCCTAGTGTTATGAAAGTGCAGACCTATTGGTAATTCTGGCACAGTGTCTTGCAAGTGTCTTACAGCTTTCTGAACAACAGGGGGAGTAGCCATCCCGGTAGTATCACCCAATCCAAGTCCTATGAAGCCCAATTCTCGATACTGTTTTGCAATATAGCTTAATTGTTCAACAGGAACATTTCCTTCAAATGGACATCCCAATGCAGTGGCTATTACTCCCTGAACAGGAATACCTGCATCACCAGCGATTTTTGCCACATCATAAAAACCTGCTAAAGATTCATCCACAGTTCTATTTACATTTTTTAGATTATGGCTCTCCGAAGCAGACATAAATACTATGATTTCATCAACGCCTGCCTCACACGCGCGAATAGCGCCGCGAGCATTAGGCACAAGCGCTGCCAGAATCGTATCCGTAGATCTATTCAGGCCGGCTAAAACATCAGTTACATCCGCCAATTGAGGTACTGCGCGAGGCGAAACAAATGATGAAAATTCTATCCGAGGAATACCCGCATCAATGAGATTATTGATCATTGCAATTTTTTCTTTTGTTGGAACAAAATAAGACTCCGCTTGTAACCCGTCTCGCGGACCAACCTCTGTTATTTCAATTTTTCTTGGTCTTAACATCTTTTCTCTCCATAACTATGACTTGTGGCGAACCTGTAACTTTTTTAGAAATTCCAATGTGGAGGGATTACACCAGCAATAGGTGATTGAAATGCAGCTATCCTCTCCGATGCCAAGGAACCTATGAAAGCTGTTTTTAGATCAGAACCGCCAAATCCTATACTAGCGCAATTTCCTAATATACTCTTATTGCCTGCCACCAGGTGCTCGCGTGTGTAGGTATCATTTTGATAAGCTTCTTCAGCGGCATTAACCGTATCCAAATCACCTCCGTCAAATATGATTACTTGAGATCCGTCTGGGTTGATCCTGACAATCCTATTACTAACCACACTTGTACACCAGATACCACCTTCGACATCAAAATCGAACCCGTCTGGGAATATGCCAACCCCATAATCAGCATAGGTTTCCCGGTTTCCCAAATCACCTCTTTCATCTATCGAATAACGGCAGATTGAACGGCCCATAGTTTCGTTTACATATAGCCATTGCCCTGATGGATCGACTTTGTTTTCGTTGGCAAAACCAACGTCATCAGCAACAATTCTTGCACCCCTGTCATCAACCAAAATTATAAATCCATCAGCTATATTTTTTTTGAACGACTCATCACGATCTCTTGCCCATGTGCTAACAGAAATCCAAACCCGTTCTAATTCATCACGATAAACAAAATTACACGCCGGAAGCGTTTTCCCCTCAATTTCGGTGAGAAAAGGAACCAATGTTCCATCTCTTCCAAGATTATAAACTCCTCCTTCATCACCAACGTTAGCAATTAAAAATGAACCATCCGGAAGGAGAGCAAAACCATTTGGTATAAAACCTGCCGGTATATCGCCAGTTTCTGCAATATAAAAATCCTGCCTTCCACTATCATTTATTCTCACAATACCACCCCCATTGCTTGCGTGGCTGACAAAAAGATCGCCTTTATTAGTTGCAACAACACATTCAGGTCTTTTTAAATCCTTACCCATGAACGTGAAATCATCATTGGATAGGTTGATCACTATAAAATCTCCTAAATTAGTAAACATTTGCTAAGCGAAGCGATCCAAACAAACGCAGTTTACAATCTTATCCCACTGAAATGATATCCGAAACTCGATTATTTGCACAAAATGGAAAGAAAAATGTTCAACTTTATCCTACAAATACATTGTATATATAAAAAATGTTAAACGCGGCGGCACTAAGAAATCCCATGAAAGGCAAAGGTAATGTCTGAATTTAAAATAGTTACTGAAGATCTACTCTTTCCGGAGGGACCAATCGCAATGCCTGATGGGTCTATTATTTTAGTGGAGATTGCACGGGGAACACTGACCCGAGTGTTGTCCAGTGGGCGCAAAGAAATTATCACAACCATTGGTGGGGGGCCCAATGGAGCCGCCATAGGTCCAGATGGAGCTTGTTATATCTGTAATAATGGGGGTTTTGAATGGGAAAAAGATCCTGAAACAGGTGGTATAAGACCTATTGGACAAGCAAATGACTATCTTACCGGCCGTATTGAAAGAATAGACCTTAATACAGGGAAAATAGATCGGCTTTATGACCATTGCGATGGACAAAAATTAAACGGTCCAAATGATATTGTCTTCGATAGACGAGGAAATATGTGGTTCACTGACCTTGGAAAAGCTCGCGCTAGAGATATGGACAGGGGTGCTGTTTATTGGGCTAAGGCAGATGGCACAAAAATTTGTGAAGTTATACAACCGATTACAACTCCCAACGGTATTGGGTTATCTCCAGACGAGAACACTTTGTATATTGCTGAAACGGAAGGTGCTCGATTATACGCTTTTCCTATCACCGGCGACGGTCACGTTGATAAATTAGGATTTCCAGAGTCAATCAATGGAGGGACGTTGATAACTTGTGATGGGGGGTTCAGAAGATTTGATTCATTGGCGGTAGAACAAAATGGAAATATTTGTGTGGCCACACTGATGACAGGTGGAATAACGGTCGCAAATCCTAATGGGGGAACTGAAGAATTCATCGTAACGGACGACCCTTATACAACGAATATTTGCTTTGGAGGTGCAGATTTAAAAACCGCTTATCTAACTTTATCTTGGCAAGGTTCACTGGTCAGTAGTGACTGGAAACGTGCTGGTTTGCCTTTAAATTTTGTCAATTTTTAGAGAACTTATCGACTTAAATTTTCTAAATCCAAATCTTTAATCGACTTCACTTTTTCTGCAGACCAAAGTGCTGAGAGCAGCGCTTGGCCCGCAGGTTTTCCCGCTACTGGTTCGACCAGATCAGTATACTTTGCCGAGAGCTCTGAGTCGGAAAGGGGGTTATCGGGGTCACCTTTTCTTGTTGGAGCAAAATGAGCAAAGACTTCGTCATCTAGTGTTACCACTTCAATTTTTGCCGATCTCACTTTTGGGAAAGCATTTTGGCATCCCTCATCTACCTTCAAATCTACGATATTCATTAAATTCTTTACCGAAGAAGCCTGCAGATTTTCTTTCAAAAAATCTTCTGATCTCAGTGCCCTGCCTTTAATAATCGCCATCGCGGCGCAATATTCAGCACTAAATTTTGCCTCATAGGGAGTTTTGGGATTTGGATTATGGCAAATTTCGTAGGTTTTCTGGTAGGAGCCAATCTTTATTTTTTTAATCTTAGTAGGGTTGATTTCATTGGTGTTTCTGATGTGGTTGAGTGCATCAATGATGGCGTGCACATGACCACACGCCGCGTGGTTTTTCTGCGTGATCTTTGTAATAGAATAATTATTCTCCAACATATCAACCGATTTTGTCCAATCTACGTTTGCACTCATGGCATTCCCAAAGCCACGCTCCCCTTCCAGAATATCGAAGGCGCCTGTGACCCTATTTTTTGCCAGAAGCGCAGATAAAACCCCGCCCTCTGCCGCACGACCTGAATGAATAGGTTTACTCATGGCGTCAGCCCTAAAAGCTTGTTGAAGCCCCGCAGCCATTGTCCCAGCTGTAGCCAATGCATGGCCGGTTTTTTCAGAGTCTAAACCCAGAAGAACAGCAGCGGACGCTGATGCACCAAAGAAACCAACCGTTGCGGTAGTGTGCCACCATTCGTAATGACGTGGATTAACTGCCTCTGCTATAGAGTTGGCCACTTCATACCCAGCAATCACGCTCCGCAGTAGGTCAACCCCGCTGGAATTCGTCATCTCGGCTACAGCCAATGCAGCCGAAATAATGGGAGCTCCAGGATGAAATAAACCGTCACGGTATATGTCATCGAATTCAATGATATGAGAAGCGGTTCCGTTTATCAGTGCTGCAGTTCTGGTTGTCGCTCGATCGCCTTGGGGCAATAGGGTTGATTTTCCGCGACCAATATCTTCATCTAATGCTTTTGTCATCAGCACAGCAGGTTCCTCCAACCCGCCAGGCAAAGTGCATGCAAACCAGTCAATCAATGCTCTTTTAGCATGATGGAATACATCTTCCGAATGATCTTTGGTCCTACAAGACACCGCAAATTCTGCATATTTTCCGACTACACTCATATAATAAACCCTAACAACCCAATTTATCTGCAAGGTCCAGCATATTTTCTGTTATATAATCGAAATTATGCTCCGCTTCAAAATCATGTTGCTGATTCGGGCCATGTTCTGTCGGGCGGGCAATAAATGCTGTTTTTAGACCTTCAGCTCCAGCAGCTAATAAATCAGAGTTATGGGCTGCACACATTAAAACTTCCGACGGTTGTAAATTCAGCCAATCCACCCCAGTTAAGTAGGTTTTGGCTTCAGGCTTATATGTTTGCGCTGGCTCCGCTCCCAGTATAACGTCCCAGGGTAGCTTGCCGTTTTTCGCCATATTTACCATTAAAGCTACGTTGCCGTTTGACATTGTTCCTATTATAAATTTTTTTTTCAATCGTAGCAGGCCGGGTACAGAGTCGGACCAAGGATCAAGCCTGTGCCATGCTTTGTTAAGAAAATCCAACTCAGCCTCAGTCATCTCCTCAATAGCAAAATCCTGAAGAACCTCCTTCAAATTTTCCATATGCAGAATATCAAGACGAACAAAACCTCTACCACCGCTTCGAACTTTTTCCATTGCTGGCTGATACTTTCCTCTCCACTTATCGGCGAATGATAACCAATCAAGTTTATAGCCTTTTGGCGACAGACATGCTTCAGCTTCACGTGCAATGCTAGTCCGCCAGTCCACAACTGTTCCAAAAACATCAAACACAAGTGCTTTTATGCCATCATCAGCCATTTTATTTCTTCCTTTATATAAGCTTGGTAACAGGGTATTAATATAACGTTTACATGACTATATCCGCCATCAGAGAACTTAATTATAAGATAGTTTGGTCGAATGATGAAAGCACCCTATTTTTTTGGATTGTTAGCTTGACCAAAGGCCCAGAAATAAATAGGTTACGCTTCTATGAGGTGTGTCGTAACAGGGTCGAGAAATGTGCTCTGAATCGACACTCACAGGGAGTTTAGATCAAAACAAAAATTTTCTTTACATAAGTTTTGATTTTTTTCGCTTATTAGTCGTCCCTTTCAATATGAAAGCGCTGGTTAATCTCATGGTTTTAGTTTTATAGGGATTGAGGTAATCCCGTCTCATCTCTGGGAAGGAGAGAATAAATGAAGCGTATCGCACCAAAGCTAGCGGTCGCTGTATTGGGGGCAACGTTTACGTTTGGCGCCATCTCAGCAAAAGCTGCCGCACCAGAATACGGTGGAAATTTAAATATTGTGGTTGGTTCAAAAATTCCATCATATGATGGTCATATCGAATCAACATTTGGCATGATCCATCCAATTCGTCCGTTTTACAGCCTGTTGATTAGAGAAAATCCTGACAATCCAGCATCACCAACTGACTTCGTTTGTGATATCTGTGTTGGTTCAGTCCCTGAAGGAACTGAAGGCGGGACAAAGTTCACCTTTAAAATTCGCACTGGTGTAAAATTCCATGATGGAACACCGCTGACATCAGCGGATGTCAAAGCGAGTTTTGACAAAGTTGTTAATCCCCCTAAGGGCATAGCATCGAATAGAAAAGCTTACTTTAAGATGGTGGAATCAATTACTACACCAGATGCCGAAACACTTGTTTTCAAGCTAAAGCATCCAAGCGGTACTTTTATCCCTGCCGTAGCAATGCCGTTTAATTTCATTTACTCCAAAAAAGACTTGGACACACACGGATACACATGGCATCAAAAAAATATCAATGGTACAGGCGCATTCAGCTTTGTTGAACATGTTCAGGGTAGCCATGTAAAAGGGAAAAAGAACCCAAACTATCACCACAAAGGCCGTCCATACTTGGACAGCTATACAGCCCTTGCTGCACCAAAAATGTCGGTTCGACTTCAAGCTATTCGTGGTGGTCGTGCTGATATCGAATTTCGCGGTTTTCCACCAAAAGCAAGAGACGATCTTGTTAAAGCACTAGGCGATAAAATTACGGTCCAAGAAAGCGATTGGAACTGTGTATTATTAGCCTCACCTAACCACGAAGTAAAACCTTTCGACGATCCGAAAGTTCGAAGAGCATTGACTTTAGCGGTCGATCGTAAGTCAGGTTCTAAATACCTCTCAAATATCGCTATTGTGAAAACACCAGGCGGTATTGTTTTCCCTCAGCATCCTATGGCAACACCAATGTCTGAGCTAAAAGCTAACATTGCTGGTTATTCAGATGACGTTGCGGCCTCAAGAGCCCAAGCTAAAAAGCTTCTCAAAGAAGCAGGGCAGGAGGGACTTAAGTTTACGTTCCTAAACAGAGGTGTTGACCAGCCGTACAAGATTGTTGGTACTTGGTTGTTAGGGCAATGGAAAAAAGCGGGTATGAAGGTTGATCAAGTTGTCAAACCTACTACCCCATTCTATGCCTCTCTCCGTAAAAAGGGCGATTTTGACGTTTCCGTTGACTTCAACTGTCAGTCGATCGTGAATCCAATTGCGGACGTATCGAAGTTTCTCCCATCTGCAGGCAATAACTACGCAAATTTTGAGGATGCAAAACTGGAGTCACTGTATGACGAGCTTCTTAAAGCTGGTACTCCTGAAGAGCAAACTCCACTATTGCGTGCATACGAGAAGCGAGTTCTGAACGATTTATCATCGCAGCTTGTAACTTTGTGGTGGTACAAAATTAATCCACACCGATCTTATGTGAAAGGTTGGAAGATTGCACCAAGCCACTATCTAAATCAGTCGCTTGATAATATCTGGATTGATGCAGCAGAGAAGAAAAGTCAGGGTGTAAATTAAACCCTGAATAGGAAAAATGAGACCACTTCGAGTATGCTTGAAGTGGTCTTTCCTTTCTAACAATTTTTAATTTCAAGGCCGCTAGATGTATACTTATATAATTAAACGCATGCTTATGTTATTCCCAACGCTTTTTGGAGCCGCGGTTGTAGTGTTTTTATTGCTGAGATTAATCCCCGGTGATGTTTGTATGCTCAAATTTGGCGGTGAAGGTGGGTATGCTGATCCTGAGCAGATCGCACAATGCCAAGAATTGTTGCGTTTAAACGACCCAAAAATCAAACAATTTTATGATTACATATCAGGATTTGTAACTTTTGATCTCGGAAAATCAATGTGGACTCAGCAAGACGTTACACATGAGATAGCTATTCGTTTTCCATTATCACTGCAAATAGCGATTATGGCGACCTTAGTGTCCGTTCTTATAGCTGTTCCTCTTGGTGTCATCTCTGCTGCAAAACAAAATACATTAATAGATTATTTTGTTCGGGCAATTAGTATTGCCGGCATCGCTATGCCATCTTTTTGGCTTGGAATCGTAATAATTTTAGGGCTGTTAATAGCAACCCAAGCATGGACAGGGGTACCCTGGATGCCACCTATATTCTATAAACCCATATGGGTAGATCCCGCGCACAATCTCTCGCAGCTTATTTGGCCAGCATTGGCGACAGGATATAGATACTCGTCCGTCGCAACCCGTATGACACGATCGGCAATGCTGGATGTACTCAGGGAAGATTATGTTCGAACAGCAAGGGCGAAGGGGTTAATTGAGAGAGTGATCGTCAATAAGCATGCTTTAAAGAATGCAATGTTGCCTGTAGTAACGGTGATCGGCATCGAGTTTGCTTTTCTAATGGGTGGTTTAGTTGTCACCGAGCAGGTGTTCAACCTCAATGGCGTTGGGAAACTATTTGTTGAATCTGTAACCCAAGCAGACTACACGCTGACTCAATCCTTAGTTATGCTTGTAGTGTTTATATACGTAGTGATTAATTTTCTGGTCGACTTAATGTATGCGTGGCTTGACCCCCGCATTCGATATTCTTAACGGGTAAACGACATGGCAACTTCTGAACTTCCTAACGAAGAATTTGTTCTCCCAAAACAAAAAACCATTTGGGACACTATACTTCGGATGCTTCGCAGACAACCGCTGGGGTCTGCAGGCGCATTGGTGATATTAATAATGGGTTTTGCAGGTTTGTTTGCAGAGCAAATTGCGCCATTTGACCCAGAAATGGAAAACTTCGAATATATGCTTTCTCCTCCAGGAACAGTCCATGAAGAGACAGGGAAAGTATTTTACTTTGGCACAGACTCTTTTGGAAGAGATCAACTATCGCGGATGATTTACGGGGCTAGAACAGCACTTTTAGTTGGCTTCACAGCGTCTTTTTTTGGAGCTTTTCTTGGACTGGTTCTAGGCGTAGCGAGCGCATATTTTGGAGGCACTGTTGACCTTGTACTTCAACGAGTGTGTGATGTCTTTATGGCCTTCCCTCTAATTATTATGGCGCTAGCCATAGTTTCTATTTTTGGAACCGGTGTCGAAATGGTAATTATCGCCATCACAATCCCATTTATTCCAAATTGTGCCCGCGTTGTCAGGTCTAGTGCGTTGGCTCTAAAGGAACTCCCTTATATCGACGCTGCCAGGTCTGTTGGATACAGCCATGTTAGAATAATCATGCGTCACATGGTTCCCAACGTGATGGCGCCGTTCTTGATTATGCTGACAGCGTTTGTAGGTCAGGCGATTCTTACAGAAGCCTCCCTTTCTTACTTAGGTATGGGCGTCCAGGAACCAACAGCAGCTTGGGGTTTAATGCTTCAAGGAGGAGCCGAAGAATATGCCGAAAGTGCACCATGGGTTCCAATTTGGCCGGGCGTAGCTATCACTCTCGCCGTGTTTGGTTTCAATTTATTTGGCGATGCTGTCCGCGATGTTCTGGATCCTAAGCTTAGGTCTCAAGTCTAATGATCAAACTGGTGCATCCAGAAATATAATCTGAATATTTACTTCTAGAACCTGAGCTATATGCTCTGGTTTCTGGTAGGAGCCCCATTATGGGAAATATAGATGCAGGGCTGTCTGGTTGGAAGATGGCCTCCAATCACAATAGAATGATGGAGTTACAGCGTACCTCTATGAAAGGTGGAGCAGGAGCTATTACAATCGATTATTTTGGAAGCTCTGCCTTTAAGGTAACCTCTCCATCAGGAATCACCCTGATGATCGACCCTTGGCGCAACCACCCTAGTCGAAAATGGGATTGGTATTTTGATGACTTTCCATTGACAGAGGTTGATATAGGTATTTCCAGCCACGCTCACTTTGACCATGACGCATTACATTTATTGGATGCTCACGTTCTCTTGGATAGACTCATTGGAACATATACCTTCGGCGATCTAAAAATCACGGGGATAGCTGATAAACATGCCACAGACTCATCTGCTGCTGTATATGACTTCAAACGTATCATAAAAGAATTTGATAATATTGATATAACACCGCCAAATAATCCCCGTTCCTGGGATCATTGCCTACTTTTAATCGAAACTGGTGGGCTGAAAATTCTTGCCTGGGGAGATAACAGACATAACCCTCCAGAAGAAGTCTGGGCGGCAATCAGTGATATTGATATTGTTCTTCTCCCAATCGACGACTCCCAACATGTAATAAGCTTTCCCCATGCTGAAAAAATAATAGAACGCCTGAGTCCATCGATAATTATACCCCACCATTACTACATTTTTGATGTAACGGTCCGGCAAAGTACCTTGCAACCAGCCGATGGATGGCTTAACACCCAAGAAAATGTAGTTAGATTGACAAGCCCTTCGATTAACTACCATCCCAAAGATCTGACCAGCATAAAAAGAAGGATCGATTTTTTCGATGGGCATGTTGCATTTGATAAAAAGAAATGGCTGAGTAACGCTCGTTAAAAATTTTTGGCCACTATAAAATCAAACCATGCTTTTCTTCCATTAATCCCATTGTCAAGGATAGCATTCTCAGGATCGATCAAAAGCTTTTGTTGGCCAGGGTAAAGCATCAGAGACATTATACCATCACGATTATTTTCAGGATGATCCTTTAAATACAACTGGGTCGTTAATGCTTCGCGGTTATTACGAAAAATTTTCACGTGAATGTGTGGAGGGCGTTTTTGTTCTGATGCCGGCATAATCGTTAAAAAACGATAATATCCTTTCGAGTTCGTCTCAACGGCTCCAAAACCCTGAAAACTTTGGTCAAATCTGTCTGTTCGTGGAGCTTTCGGATGCTTATAGATACCATTATTATCTGACTGCCATATCTCTATCGTTGCCCCAACAATGGGTACACCATTATCGTCAAGCACTGTGCCCTCCAATTGAAGCGGGAGACCATCAGCGAGCTTATTATTCCCTTGGTCAGTTTTTAGTAGGTTCCAGTCTTTTTCTTTCGGTTCGACCATAGGGTAATAAGGCCCCTCCACCTGCGCTGGAGTTGCCCACAGTCTGTCAGCCAAACTTGGTTGAGCAAACGCTAAACATAGGAATAACCCCAAAAGGCCGTTAAGAAAAACTATGTGGGCATTCCCTCAAAAGGCTGAACGAAATGCCCATCATCAATAGCAATCAAACCTAACTCCGGCGGCTCATAGCCAATAGGTTTCAGCGGGCTTGGTATTTCATCAGTCATTAGATTTAGTTCTGTCTTTCTCAGTTTTGGATCAGCAACAGGGACTGCAGCCATTAACTTCTTAGTATATGGGTGCTGTGGGTTCTCAAAAACTTGTCCACGGAGACCTAGTTCCACAATTTCGCCTAGGTACATTACCGCAACGCGATGGCTTACCCGTTCAACAACAGCCATATCGTGACTGATAAATAAATAGGATAATCCAAACTCTTCCTGAAGCTCCATCATTAAGTTTATAACCTGTGCCTGAATAGAAACATCCAAAGCAGACACAGCTTCGTCTGCAATAATAAGTTTTGGCTCCAATCCCAAAGCTCTGGCTATACAAAGACGCTGACGCTGGCCACCAGAAAATTCGTGTGGATACCTCGCTGCATGTTCAGGTTCTAACCCAACCCGTCTCAAAAGCTCGGCTACCTTATCTCGAGCCTCACTCCCTTTCGCAAGGCCATGCACCAAAATTGGTTCCGCAATCGCATCGCCGACAGTCATTCTTGGGTTCAGTGATGCAAATGGGTCCTGAAATATCATTTGCATTTGTCTGCGGTAGGGCCGCATATCCTTCCCGCTAAGGTTCGTTAACTCCTGCCCCTCAAAAATCACACTTCCTCGAGTGGGTTGAGTTAGCCTGATAATACTTCTTCCAGTTGTGGACTTTCCACATCCTGACTCCCCAACAAGCGCCAGTGTTTCACCAGGTTGCAAAGAAAAATCTACTCCCTCTACGGCATGAATACGTCCAGTTGCTGTGCCAAATAATCCTTTTCGGATGTCAAAACGCGTCGTCAGCCCCTTAACTTCGAGAAGAGGCTCCGCTTCGCGGCGAACTGTATCTTTAACATCGAGGAGCTCTGGTCCTCCGCTGGATTCTTTAACTTCATCCCCTTCAGCGCGGCTAACATCAACGTTGGCAAACTTTGCTGGCATAACTCGGCCTGTCATACTTCCAAGTTTTGGAACAGCCGACAACAAAGCCTTCGTATATGGATGTTGCGGGTTATGAAACACCTCAAGGGCCGGACCTTCTTCGACCTTTTCTCCTCGAAGCATCACGACCACGCGATCTGCCACTTCCGCCACAACCCCCATATCGTGGGTGATAAACATCACAGACATGCCAATATCGCGTTGAAGCATTTTTATCAAATCGAGGATCTGTGCCTGAATAGTAACGTCTAATGCGGTCGTTGGTTCGTCTGCGATCAGTAAAGATGGACGGCAACTTAGCGCCATGGCAATCATCACGCGCTGCCGCATCCCACCAGACAACTGGTGGGGATACTGGGTTAATTGTTTTTCTGGCTCAGGAATCCTGACGAGTTTGAGCATTTCTAGCGCCATCTCGAGGGCTTCTTGCTCCGTTTTCCCCTGGTGCAGCACTATTGCCTCTGCTATTTGCATCCCAACGGTAAAAACTGGATTTAACGATGTCATTGGCTCCTGAAAAATCATCGAAATATCATTGCCGCGAATATCTCTCATTACATCCTGCGGCGAGCTAGCTAAATCGATAATATTTTCATTTTTACGTCGAAAGCTCACTGTCCCAGACATGATCTTACCGCCAGCATAGTCCGTAAGACGCATTAAAGACATCGCTGTGACAGATTTACCCGAACCTGACTCTCCAACAACTGCTAGGGTTTCCCCTTTATCAATGTGCCATGAAACACCATCAACGGCCTTAACAGTTTCATCTTCCAATGGAAAATGAACTCTGAGATCATCGACCTCGATTAACCGTTTATCATCCATAATATTCTGCCTCCATAACACAGACCGGCTCATCCATGGACCACCGACTTTCCGTCTAGTTTTGTCAGAAAACTCTTCTTTTTCCAAGACAATATCAAAAAAAAACTATTTTTATTTTATATAGGTTCTAACCTCAACTAAATGTCTCTTTTGCAACCGTTCCGAACCCGGTTATAAAGCCTATGTCAAGCATTTCCAGTTAAAAAGTCTATTGCTGCCTGAACACCGCCTTTTTTATGTGGAACGCCTGCAACTGCTAACCCCATTTCAACCCCAGAAAGTGCGCCAAGAAGCATCAAATCATTAAAATCCCCTAAATGTCCTATACGAAACACCTTTCCTTTTACTTTACCTAATCCAGAACCAAGCGACATATTATACTTATCTAGAATAATAGCTCTTAAATTATCTGCATCATGACCATCAGGCATCACCACCGCAGTAAGGACAGGACTATACTCACTTGGCTCTGCGCATTGGATCTCTAAATCCCAAGCTTTAACGGCACGTCGTGCTGCTTCCGCATGCCGTTCATGGCGAGCAAAAACATTTTCCAAACCCTCATCCATTAACATATCGCAGGCTTCTACAAGTCCATAAAGCAGGTTAGTGGCTGGTGTATATGGAAAATTACCTGATGGATTGTTCGCCAACTGGCTTTCCCAGTCCCAATATGATCTTGTCAACTTAGCGTGCCGAGAAGCCTCTACAGCTTTTTTGCTTACCGCGTTAAAACCAAGGCCTGGTGGCAACATTAATCCCTTCTGTGAACCTGAAATTGTTACGTCAACCCCCCATTCATCGTGTCGATAATCAGCGGAACCCAGTCCAGAGATTGTATCAACCATAAAAAGCGCAGGATGCTTAGCTCTATCAATGGCGTCTCGAACAGACTTTATTTTAGATGTCACCCCTGTGGATGTCTCATTATGAACAATACAGACCGCTTTGATCTCAAACTTGGGATCATTCAAAAGCCTTTCTTCCACTGCACTTGGATCAACACCACCCCGCCAGTCACCTGCAATTACTTCTGCGTCCAATCCAATTCGGGTTGCTAATTCTATCCAAAGATTGGCGAATTGACCCGTTTCGTACATCAGCACTTTATCGCCGGGGGAAAGCGTATTAACCAAAGCTGCTTCCCACGCACCCGTCCCAGAAGAAGGGAAGATCACCACAGGTTCAATAGTCTTAAATATAGGTTTTACCTTCTCAAGAACCTCGCATGCTAAGGCTTGAAAAGCCGGTCCTCTATGATCAATCGTTGGTCTCTCAATAGCCCTCAGTATACGACCTGGAACATTGCTTGGTCCTGGTATTTGTAAAAAATGGGGTCCTGCTTTATGGGTCATCTGTAATTCCTAACTCCTGTGCGTTCTTTTAACGAACATGCCAATCTTCTGTTAATGGTCTAGCTCCATTGAGCTCACCGTATCCAGCTCCCGTCGTTCCCTCGGGACTTACTCCGAAATAACGTGGATCTCGCGGCTCATTGATGGGTTGATATCGAATATCACAAGTTAATCGAATACGATCATCGGTTGCATGGTTTTCAAATGCACCATGCAACGTGTGCATTCCAAAGATCAAAACATCCCCTGGCTTGAAGTTTGTGGTCAATAATTTAGCATTTCTCTTATTTGCAAAAGATACTGGATCTTCATCTATTGATGCTTTTTGTTCTTTATTAAAAACTACATCAAAATTATCAAAGTTTTTCCGTATATCCATAAATTTGTGTGAACCTTCAATAACAAACAATGGCCCCTTATCCAAGGTTATGTCGGTAAAAGCAATCCAACAAGTCAACACTTTCTTGGTAAAACGGGTGAAGAACCCAGAATCACAGTGGAGATGCGTAAATCTTCCGCGAGGCACCGCCCGCAAAAATAAGTAATCAAAGCCGATAGCAGGACTTCCAAAAATTTTAGATGTTATCTTTTGTAAGGTAGGCCCGTTAGAAACTTTTCTCAATAATTCACCATTGCTAACCATTTCCCAAAACTCTCCCCTATCTTTATACAACTCATCTCTTCGAGAACGATGGGAAAATATTCCCTCTTCATATGGGTCTTCGAGTTCATCAACATCTTTCAGCTGCTTGAAAACTGCACTCCGTGCCGCTTGAATTTCTCTAGTATCTATTAAACCTGGGAAAAAAAGATATCCGTCTCTATCAAGTTTCAAATGGAGTTCGCATTCATGATGTATGGGTTGCACTGTTTGTTGCAATTCGCCTAAGAAATTTTCCCCTACCACACAATCATTAATCATTACACTGGTTTTATCCAAGAGCTGACTCCAGTATTCTGGCGACATGTTTTGCTCTTCTGCCAATCCCGTCCTTAATTTGATGCCTACAACTGGTTCCGTCTGCGACGATCAACGTCTGATTATCTGTCTTCCGAATAGCGGGCAACAAACTTAATTCAGCCATAGCCATCGAAATATCATAATGGTTGGCTTCATAACCAAAAGAACCCGCCATGCCACAACAACTTGAGTCAATTAATTCCACCTCTAGATCTGGTATTAAATTCAAAGCCGTTTGCACTGCTCCCATGGCATCGAAAGCCTTTTGATGACAATGGCCGTGAACAAGAGCTTTTTTCTTAATCGGAACAAAATCAATCTCTAAACTTCCTTTTTTTTCCTCTTGCACCAGAAACTCCTCTAGCATCAATGCGCTATTAGCCAGATTTTTCGCATCCGAACCTGGATTCATTGCCAAAAATTCATCCTTCAACGTATTCAGACACGACGGCTCTAAACCAACAATTTTTATTCCCTTATCAACAAATGGTTTATACGCCTCAATCATATCCGCCGATGCTTTTTTGGCCTCATCTATCAGACCTGCAGATAAATATGTACGTCCACAGCATAGTCGATTTCCATTGTAGTTTTCTGGCTCCAGCACATAAACTCTGTAATTTCCTGTTTCAAGTATTCTCAGAGCTGCTCGCAGGTTTTCAGGTTCAAAATAGGTGTTAAAAGTATCCGCCAATAGGACAACATTTTTATGCTTTGGCTCTATTGACGCTTCAGATGCTCTGAAAGGATTAGCGTTCCAGACCGGAAGAGCCCGTCTTGCTGAAAAACCGAATATTTTTTCTGAAACCCAAGGCGCATATGGAATCTTGTCTCTTAAATTACTCACAAAATGGAAACGTGAAGCAAACTCGGCATACTTAGGTAGCAGGCCAACCAAGCGATCCCTTAATGACAAACCGTCCCTTTTGACTAAGGCATGTTTAACCTCAATCTTCATTCTCGCCATATCTACCCCAGTTGGACATTCTCTTCGACACCCCTTACATGAAACACAGAGGTCCATCGTGGCTGCCATGTCTTGACTCGAAAATGCTTCTGGCCCTAATTGCCCGGTTAAAGCCAACCTCAAAGTGTTTGCCCTACCTCGGGTTAAATGCTGCTCTTCTTTTGTAACACGATAGCTGGGGCACATAACACCACCCGCAATTTTACGGCATGCACCATTGTTATTACACATCTCCACCGCACCTAAAAAACCGTTACTATCCGACCAGTCTAGCGTCGGCTGCAAATCAATCGGCTTATATTCTGGAGTATATCGAAATAAAGAGCGATCATCCATTTTGGGGGGATTAACGATTCTTCCAGGATTCAAAAGGCCTTTTGGATCGAAAACATTTTTAATATCCCCAAAAGCATCAACCAACCGATCACCAAACATTTCGCTATGAAATTCCGAACGAACTATTCCGTCACCATGCTCTCCTGAGTGTGATCCTTTGTACTCTCTAACCATCTGGAATGCTTCTTCAGCAATCGCTCGCATTTTCTTCACATCAGTATCTTTTTTCATGTTCAGTATTGGCCGAACATGCAAACAGCCAACTGATGCATGTGCGTACCAAGTTCCACTGGTCCCATGCTTAGAAAAAACTTCAGTTAATCTCTCCGTATATTCCGCTAAATCTTCCAACGGAACGGCACAATCCTCTATGAAAGAAACTGGTTTTCCAGCACTCTTCATCGACATCATTATATTAAGGCCCTGTTGCCTAACTTCAGTTATTCGTGCCTGAAACGCGGGTTCAACCGCTTCGATGATAGCATCGCGATACCCTAAATCGCTCATCAATCTATCTAGTTCTTTCAATTTTCCAGGTAAATATTGAAACTCCTCTCCTGCAAACTCTACAAGTAAAAGAGCTCCTGGTTCTCCTTTAACAAAGCTTTCCACCACAGGACGAAAAATTGGTATATCTCGAGCTAAATCTATCATTGTTCTATCAATTAGCTCTACCGCAACAGGTTTAAGCTTAACGATATGCTGAGTAGCATCCATTGCCGAGTAAAAGCTTGGAAAATGACAAACGCCCATAACTCGATGTTTTGGTATTTCATGAAGTTGTAATTCAATACTCTTAAAAGTAGCGAGCGTTCCTTCTGATCCAACTAATAATTTTGCCATGTTGTGACCCTTTGGATCTACGGTATCAAGATTATACCCACCAACACGGCGCTTTAATTTTGGAAAACGTTTTTCTAATTCCGTTCTTTGACGGTAAGCTATATCCCTCACTTGGGTAACTATCTGCTTATAACCCTGATTAGCACTGATTTCATCCAGTTCCCCAGGTGTCTGTGCAAATTTAAAATGTTCTCCTGTCGGCAAAAACGCATCTATGGCACGGACATTATCGACCATAATCCCATAATGTATGGATCTGGCTCCACACGAGTTATTTGCGGTCATCCCCCCAATTGTAGCTCGAGATGCTGTCGAGATATCAACAGGGAAAAATAGACCATATGGTTTCAAGAATGCATTCAAGTGATCTAACACCAAGCCGGGCTGCACAGTGATCTTTTTCTCTTCTGGGTTAAAATCAATGACTTTATTTATATGCCGGGAACAGTCTATTACCACCGCTTCATTAACAGTTTGCCCGCACTGACTAGTCCCCCCACCCCTCGCTAATATTGGTATCCCTGAATCTACAGAAATTTCGACCGCTCGAACAAGGTCTTGCTCAGTTTTTGGCAGCACCACACCAACAGGATCAATTTGATAGATTGATGCATCCGTGGAATATCTGCCACGATTGAATGCATCAAAAAGAACCTCTCCTTCAATATTTTTTGAAAGGCGAGAAAACAACTGGGAATTATTAAAAGAGCTTTTTGCTGACGTCATAAGCAATGACCCCGTTGAAAATATTTAAATTTACTTATCTTTTCGGTACCTAGACATTTTGTTCCGGTTATCTATCTCTGTGGAACCGATCTTTAAAACTTCCAAAACCGATAGCTGATATCGGTTTTTTGAAGAACCAACGACCTGCTTGTTGATATAGAAAAAACTCCTATTTGTCACACCAAAAACTTCTGTATTTAGTGGTTGAATTTATTGAATAAGACTATCAATATATTGGTAGATTTCAATATCACATAGCAAAAACGAGGCAGTTATGACCACATTGCAGGGTATAATTTCACCATTTACAACACCGTTTTCAAAAGATGGTGAACTTCAACTCGAACTGGTTGGCCCGCAGGTCGAATGGCTAATTGAAAACGGTGTTCATGGACTAGCAGCGGGGGGCAGCACAGGTGAGGGGCACGTTTTGAACCGAGATGAATATTATAGTCTCATGAAAACAACCTCAGAGGCCTTGAAGGGAAGAATACCTTTAGTAGCTGGAATTATCGCTAATTCAACATCAGAAGTAGCGGCACGAGGCAAAAGCGTAAAAGACCTAGGGGTTGCGGCACTTCAAGTTACACCCCCATCGTATCTTTTCCGTCCGGATGATAATGCAATGGTCGAACATTTCAAAGAAATACATGCGGAATGCAATATCCCTATACTCATCTATAATGTTGTTCCTTGGTGCTATCTTTCGCCTGATTTACTCTTGCGAATTATGGATGAAGTTCCCGGCGTGCTCGGGGTGAAACAAAGCGCAGGAGACATGAAATTATTTGCCGACTTAATACGAAGAGCAAACCCCAAAAATCTAATTTTCAGCGCTGTAGATGCCTTATTATTTTCCTCCTATCAACTTGGTGCTCCTGGCGCAATAGCAGCAATCCTAACAGCCGCACCCGGACCGTCGGTCAAGTTATGGAACGCCGTTATTGATAAAGATTGGGAAACTGCTCGCGATCTTCACGAACGACTGATGCCTCTTTGGGATGCTATCGGTGTGGATAATATGCCTTCTCTTTGCAAGTACGCCCAACAATTACAAGGGTTAGAAACGGGCTATGCACGAAAACCAACATCTCCCGCAACTGAAGAACAAAAGAAGACGGTACGAGCTGCTTTAGAGAACTTAAATTTGATTTGAGAGTAACCAAAATGGTA
>CALIMD010000237.1 GCA_938028645.1 uncultured Alphaproteobacteria bacterium | reverse complement strand
TCTTAGTCATCTTAATAAGTGGCATTATCAGTATGTTTGTACTTTCAGTTAGTAATAAAAACCATAAAAAATTGTCTGATTTTTTAATGCCTACAAAATATGCTCTTTTAATATTGATTTCTTTTTTTGTAATATTATTTGCCCTGCCTGTTCTAAGTGCTGTGTTTAATGACCCAGTTATTAATTTGATTGATAGTTTCTTCAGGGCGGGAACGCTTGTGTTTGGTGGAGGTCATGTGGTTTTGCCTTTGTTGCAGGCCGATATAGTATCATCTGGATTGGTATCAAATGAAAAATTCTTAGCAGGATATGGTGTGGCTCAGGCAATGCCAGGTCCCTTATTTACTTTTGCCGCATATTTGGGCGCAGTATCTAGTCAAGATCCAAATGGTTTTCTTGGAGGCCTAATTGCTCTTATTGCAATCTTTCTACCTTCCTTTTTGCTAATTATTGGTATCTTACCATTTTGGAGTAGAATTAGAGATATCATAATCATCAAAAGGGCCATTATTGGTATAAATGCCTGTGTTGTTGGTGTCTTGATTGCGGCTTTTTACTCACCAGTTTTTACGAGTGGTATTTTATCTCTTCATGACTTCATTTTAGCTTTAATTTTGTTTTTTATATTAAAGTTTACAAACTTTCCAATCTGGGGGTTAGTAATTCTTGGATCACTCGAATGTGGTTTATATTATTTATTTTTTTAAGAATTTAGCTATAATTACTAAAACATTATGCCTTTCACTCTTGATAAAGTAGCTATATTGTTTTTTATAAAATATTATCATTTTTCTTATTATCTACGTTTAATTATAACCTGAGAGTGAACATGAAAAATTCAAAAACTGTATTAATTGACCGCAACCCGGGTCGAAACTCACAAACTTATGGAATTGCTAGGGAATTGAATACTGAACTGGGCTTAATTCACGAGCCTTCGATTGGCGTGGTTGGTAATAAAGGTGACTCTCAGTGCTATATTGGCGTTGAAGAAAAGGTTCAAACGATCCATGAGCGATTACGTCAACGCATTGGTTTTGGGTCAGAACAGCTCAAAATGCGGTTAGTTCAACCTGAATACACTGTAGCAACGTCTGATGGTATTCGAAATGGCACTAAGGAAATGCGCTATTCTCTGATAGGCAGAGAGGTCACTAATGACTCTATCTGCGAGCATCTTAGCGCTAGTGGATTGGAAGGTCTTATTGCGGTTGTCGCTTGTGACAAACCTCCTGTTGGAACATTGGCAGCTATCCTCGAGCATAACAGACCTGCCATCATGATGTCTGACGGCTCAATACGTCCGGGTATCGATTCCGTGACTAAGGAACCTATAGATCTAATCACAAGCTATCAATTAGCCGGTAGTGAAGATGAGGCACTAAAGAAAAGAATAGCTTGTGAAGCATGTCCTGGATTTGGAAGTTGTGGAGGGATGTTTACCTATAACACAATGCAGACCTTTATTGGGGTTCTGGGAATGCAGCCGTTACACATGGTTTCCCCAGCATCGCAGGATAGCAGGAGAATTAATGAATTCCCAGATGAATTGATAAATTACCTTTCTGGTATGATTGAAAAAAATATTGCGCCCAGAGATATCGTCACAAGCGACTCCATCCGAAATGCTATTATTGTGTCAATGGCTGTTGGGGGGTCTACTAATGTAATGTTGCACGCACCAGAGTTGGCAAGAGCTTCAGGATATAAGAATTTTACGACGGATATTATGAGCGCAGCCGAATTTAACCACTTATCTGAAAACGTAATTCCTGTCGTTATTAATGCCCGACCATTTGGAAAATATTCGATGGTGGATATCGACGATAAAGGGGGCGTGCAAGTGATTGTTAAGGATTTGCTTGAGGCAGGTCTATTAAATGGCGACACCCTAACATGTACCGGTGAAACTCTTGCTGAGCAACTAAAGAGACTTAATCCTCCAATGCCCGATGGTGACGTAATCTATTCAGTCAAAAATCCATTTAAAGCCACTGGCGGCTTAAGAGTATTGGGCGGTAACTTATCACCAGAATATAGCTCTGTTTTGAAATTAGCCGGTGTGGAGGGAGGCCTAGAAGATAACATTTTTACTGGTCAAGCAAAAGTATTCAATGGAGAGCAAGCTTTGCTTGATACCTTAGAAAAGAACCCAGCCTCATTTGAGAATTTTGATATGATTGTCGTGAGATACGAAGGCCCGGTCGGAGGCCCAGGTATGCCTGAGATGTTAGATTCTACTTCTAGAATTACGGCGCTCTGCCGCCAAAAAAATATTGTCGTTGGATTGATGACGGATGGGCGCTTTTCTGGAGGATCAGTAGGGTTAGTCATTGGTCATGTCGGACCCGAAGCAGCTGTGGGTGGCCCCATTGGATTATTGCAGGATGGGGACAGAATTACGGTTGATCTTAATAAGAATGAATTAAATTGCCTTGAACTGTCTGATCCGAAGATTGCTGAAACGCGAAAAGCGATTTGGGAAGAAGAAGTTGTAAATAACGGAGGTACTCATCCAGATGTTGGTACGGCGGACACTCGATTATTAAACCGTATGCGATTTTCAGCGGTTTCAGCGGTCTATGGCGCGGGAATGCATCCAAACCGAGAAATATGGGTAAATGAACCAAGATCCC
>CALIMD010000236.1 GCA_938028645.1 uncultured Alphaproteobacteria bacterium | reverse complement strand
TGTTTGTTCTTCAGTCAGCGAAAAATTCAACTCATTCTCCTATCTTTAACCAACTATTCCTCATTTTCCAACAGCGGGCCCCTTACTCGAGTGACCTTTGGCCAATACTGCCACCCGGTCGAAGTCTGCCAAGAGTTTTTGGATTAATATCCTCATTCCCAACAGGTAGCTTATTTCGGTCATATAGATATACTTGCAGTAATTCTGTGTGGCGAGTTCGATAGGCCATATTAATCTCGATACGGAACTGACACGCACCAAATCTTGGCTGCTTCAATTCACGCTCTAATTTTTCCCTCAGACCAAAGTTAGAAGTAGCGTCTGCTACACCAATGTAAACGATTTCCTCATTTTTATTTGCTAATTCATATACCCCCAAATGGCCGGCTACCTTTGCCACATTTGAGGTATTTAAATCAATCCAGGGTTTTTCTAAACGGACAGCCATTTAAGTTCCCCTTACGTGCCACTAAACACTGGATCACGCTTTTCCAATCTTGCTCTTATACCTTCTTTTGCGTCTTCACTACTCCTGGTTTTAACGACGAGTGCGTCTATATCGCTATGCTCGATATTTTCACGAAAAGCCAACTCCCGGATGATAAGAGCTTTCATAGCACGCAACGAAAGTGGTGCATTTTTTGATAAACGAGTGATTATTTTATTCACCTCTGCCTCTATTTCGTTTTTAGATACTACTCGGCTTATAGCACCTTTTTCATACATCCATCGTGCCGACATTGGATTGCCTAATAATAATATTTCCCTAGTATGAACAGGTCCCGCCACCTCCAAAAGCTTTTTTGTGAGGAACCAATTTGGAGCTAAGCCAATTTGTGCTAATGACATTCCAAATTTTGCCGTGTCCTCGGCTACGACAAACTCAGAATGTAAAGCCATTTCGCATCCGCCAGCAATCGCCGCCCCCTGAACAACAGAGACGATAGGCAGTGGATTCATTTCCATAGCATGAAAAACCCGCTCTACTGGGCTTACAGATCCTGTTGATGGCTTTTTTTCTCTTTCCGCCAGATCGATTCCAGCACAAAAAGAGGGGCCTTCGCCGCGAATAACAATAACACGATCGTTAACTGATGGCTCAGCCGAAAAAAAGTTATACAATATCTCCAACATTTCCAAGTCTAATGCATTTCGCTTTTCTGGCCTATTTAGAATAACCGTTTTGACAAATCCATCCGATTTAATAAGAACTTTTTCCAAATTTTATCTCCTAAACGATTTTACTTATCATTAACATCTTTTGTTCTCTGGCCCAATCGCTCAGCTATCCATATACCTGTTAATACAAATATTAGACCTATCAAATGATACATTTTGAATTCCTCACCTATGAAAATAGCACTAAAAGCCGAAGCAAAAATAGGGACAAGATTTATAAACACTCCTGCTCGGGGCGCCCCGATTAAATGCACCCCTCTTATAAAGAAAAGCTGAGATAAAAAAGACGGAAAGATGACAACAAACAAAAGGACTAACCATCCCTGATGCGTCGGCCATACGATGCTGGCACTCAAAAACTCAAAAAAAGCAAATGGTAAGCTTGCTAGCATGGCAGAAACAGCTATCGCGGCAAACATTACCATGCCAGGAACATTTGGTTTGTTGCGAAGAAAAATTGTATAGATAGCATAGATCAAACATGCACCTAGAATAAGTAAATCACCTTGATTAAACTGGAGGGATCGGAGATGATTGATATCTCCTTCTGTTGCCACAATAACTACACCAAGGATAGTTATCGTTATCCCTACTAGTTGAATAGGTAGGATTGTCTCTCGGAATATGAAAAAAGCACCCAATAAAACAAAAACAGGTAAAGCACCCTGAAGAATGCCAATATTTATTGCTGTAGTTGAGTGTGCGCTAATATAAAAAAGTATGTTGAAACCAGTGAAACCTATTGCTCCCATACAGAAGAGATATCGCCATCGTTCCACCAGGATTTTCTTATATCTAATAATTTTCGGATATGCCATTAGCCAAATAATGAGTGTAACGCCGGCCCAGCGAAGAGAGGTCAGGAGGAGTGGAGAGATTTCACCCACAGCAAAACGAGCAGCTACCGCGTTGCCTCCCCAACATGCCGTACAAATCAATAAAAGCAAGTATGGATTGTCATATATTTTTTTTAACAGTCGATTATCCAAAGAAAGACATTCTTGCGACAGACGATTTTTTATCTAAATAATCTAATTATCAAAGTGTTAAACTAGCGCTGATGCTAATTCATATCTTGGTTGGGTCTTTTCTTCTGGCAACGTGATCCATTCCCAAGCATCTGTCTCGGAAAAAAGTTGCCTGAGTAATTTATTGTTAAAATAATGCCCCGTCTTAAATGCTTTGATACGTCCTACTATGGGTCCCCCAGCAAGGTAAACATCACCTACACAGTCTAATATTTTGTGTCGGACAAATTCATCATTGTAACGCAGTCCACCTGTATTAAGAATATTTGAGCCATCGACAACCACAACATTGTCGAGCGATCCTCCAAGACCAAGACCCGCTGCCCGCATTTTATCAACATCTTCAAGAAAACCAAATGTTCTTGCACCACTAATGTCATGATTGAATGTGCCGTTCACTAAAGAGATGTCTAGAGATTTTTCTTTAATGGCCATGGAGTTGAAATCAATTTCAAACTCTATACTAAATTCCTCTGCAGGGCTTAATATTATGCACTCACCTAAATCGCCAAAAATTTCAACTGGTTTCCTTATTTTTAATATTTGTCTAGCCGCATTTTGTTCTACAACTCCACAAGACTGAAAAATATCGACGAATGGTTCTGAACTCCCATCCATAATTGGCACCTCTGGTCCATTGACTTCAATCGTTACATTGTCGATACCACACCCTGACAATGCAGCCATTAAATGTTCAATTGTAGATACGCTTATCCCTTGTTTATTAGTGATTGTAGTACACAAACGTGTATCACTGACGAAGTTCCATTTGGCAGGGATAACAGTATGGCCAGTGTTAATATCTATTCGTTTAAATACAATTCCATGGTCAATTGCGGCAGGTTTAATGGTGAGCTCAACTGACACCCCACTATGTAGGGCAACGCCTTCCAGACTAACTGTCTCTCTAAGAGTATGCTGTTTTTTCTGATTGATTTTATTGTATAGACCGCTTTGCAACATTAATTGTTTTTCCAAAATATAGGCAACATACCTTATGTTGAATTCCCAATAAAAAAGCTTGAGAACCCCTTCATTAAATACCAATCTTGAAGGGGCTTCTCAAATCACCTTTTATTACTGATTATTACTGGATTGACCATTGATTCTATTCCTTTTTTGGCTTTAGCTATTTGGCCTTCTCAAAAAAGCGGGGATATCCAACAATGATTCGTCAATATCAGTTTTTTGGACACTTTTATTTTCCACCTCTCCTATTCTGATATCCATAGATGCAGAGCCCGCACCCAAATCCACTTTTGGAGCTATTGGCAACGAAGCCTTGAGAAAATCTTTTTGAATATTTTCCTCTACACCGTCGTTATCATCACTCTTCTTTCCCATACCCGTGACCCTCTGGAAAAGATTTCTCCCTTTCTTTGCCGTACCAGATAACCCCGTATTTACTAATGCCGCCGCGTTGAAGGGATCTGGTTCCCTAGTTTCCGCTACATCAATTGACTTTGCGGTTAAAACGGGAGCGGAGGGAATGAAATTATTGTCAGCTTTATTAGTAGGTACCTCTGTATCAACGGGCAAACTCATCGCTAAACCTGCGGGTGTAATTAAATTATCATCAGCAGTCTTCGGAACACTAACTTCTATTTGATCTGAATCAGATAAATTGACGCTTCCTTCAGATGTTTTAATAAAATTATCGATAGCTTCATTATCATCATCAATAACTTCATCATCTGTGCCTGTCTTTTTCAATCGCTCAGACGTAAATTCTTCTTTCACCTGTTTGGAAACTATGCTTTTTTCAGGACTTGTAATTACCCCTTCTTCTTTAGATGAGCCTTCTTGAATTGGTGCTACTTGGCTAGAAACTAAAGTCATTTGAGGCCTTGGTTTTGCTGCAATGCCTTCGGCGGAAATCCCTGTTGCCACTACTGATACTCGCATAAGACCATCAAGTTTTTCATCAAATGTAGATCCAAAAATTATATTTGCATCCGCATCAACTTCTTCTCGAATACGGTTTGCCGCTTCATCGACTTCAAACAAGGTCATATCCATACCACCCGTAATATTGATCAAAACACCACGAGCCCCCTTCATTGACATATCGTCAAGCAATGGATTTTTTATTGCTGATTCTGCGGCGTCTACAGCGCGTTTTTCACCGCTAGCTTCCCCTGTTCCCATCATTGCCTTTCCCATTTCGCTCATAACAGTGCGGATATCAGCAAAATCGAGATTTATTAAACCTGGCATAACCATTAAGTCTGTTACACCCCTAACACCCTGATGAAGAACATTGTCAGCCATATTGAATGCATCTGCAAAGGTTGTTTTCTCATTTGCTATTCTAAATAGATTTTGATTTGGAATAATTATTAAAGTATCAACATACTTGGTCAATTCTTCGATACCTTGTTCCGCGAGCCGCATTCTATGTGCGCCCTCGAAATGAAACGGTTTCGTCACAACACCAACGGTTAGAATACCTCTTTCACGCGCAGCTTGCGCTATAACGGGGCCCGCACCTGTGCCAGTTCCGCCTCCCATTCCAGCTGTAATAAAGACCATATTACTGTCTCCAAGCTCTGCCAGAAGTTGATCCATAGCTTCTTCAGCGGCTGCTTTTCCAACATCTGGCCTCGAGCCTGCCCCAAGGCCTTGTGTCACAGTCATCCCTAATTGCAAACGTCTATCTGCTAGGGAGTTACTTAAAGCTTGATTGTCCGTATTGGTGACAATGAAATCCACGCCTTCCAGATTGGA
>CALIMD010000235.1 GCA_938028645.1 uncultured Alphaproteobacteria bacterium | reverse complement strand
TATTGTTGAAGGAAACGACGTTTTAGATAGTTCGATTAGAATGCTTGATATGTCGAGAATAGGACCAATTCTCACTTATGAAGACGAACTGGTAAGACAGGGGCCACCCGTTACCGCCATGTTGATTCAAAATACAAATCCTGCAGCTGTTGCTCCAGACACACACCGTGTGCTGAGGGGATTTAGGCGCGAGGATTTATTTCTCTGTGTTCATGAACAGTTCATGACTGAGACAGCGAAGATGGCGGACATCGTATTACCGGCAACCACGTTCCTCGAACATGACGATCTTTACCAGGCTGCTGGGCAAGTGCATGTTCAGGTCCACCGAGCAGTTATCGACCCTCCTGGGGAAACCCGATCAAATCATTGGGTTCTCTGTCAATTAGCTCAGCGCCTAGGTGCATCCCATGAGGGTTTTGAAATGACGGAATGGGAACTTGTAGACCGTACGCTCAGGGATTCCGGTTGGCCGGGGGCAGAAGAATTATTGCAAAAGAGATGGCTGGACGTTCAGCCTAGTTTCGATAAGGCTCATTTTCTGGAGGGATTTCCAACAGCAAATGGGAAATTCAAATTCAGTGCGGATTGGTCAGCTCTTGGTCCACTAGGACATCAGCTTCCATCGTTACCGGATTATTGCCCCAATATCGATCTTGCAACCCCTGACAAACCTTTTCGAATGATTACGTCGCCAGCTCGAAATTTTTTAAACTCTAGTTTTACGGAAACACCAACGAGCAAAAAACGAGAGGGTAGACCGGAAGTAATGATCCATCCAGAAGCTGCCTCCAAGTTGAATGTTTTATCTGGCGACCGAGTTCGATTAGGAAATGAACAAGGAAGTGTGGTGCTGCATGCACTTCTTTTTGAGGGAGTACAGAAAGATGTGATCGTTGTGGAAAGTGTGTGGCCTAATGCTGCATTTGAGGAAGGTATCGGCATAAACGCGTTAATAAGTGCCGAGGCGGGAGCTCCAAATGGTGGAGCTGTTTTTCATGATACTGCTGTTTGGGTGTCAAAAACCCAATGAATTCGATGTCTCTATTGCAGGTACTGTTTTGCTATGCTGATAAATCCTCTCCAGCCAGCGCACGTTTGATGAGTTTGATGCTCTCGTCTAGTCCATATAGCGCTACAAAAGAGCCAAACCTTGGGCCTTGGTCTTGACCTAAAAGTATCTGATATAATGCCTGAAACCAATCACGTAAATTTTCAAATTGATATTCTTTACCTACACTATAAATCACAGTCTGAATATCTTCAGATAAACTATCGTTAGGTAGTTCTGAGAATTTGGACGCGAGTTGTTCTAACGCTTGCCGTTCGAGGTCGCTCGGTTGACGATAAGTTTTTGAAGGTCTAACAAAATCGCGATAGTAATTCACAGCAAGATTGGCAAGCGTATCTAAGAATGGGTGTGTCCTCGGCGATGCATCATTTGCATATCGGGCAATATAGCCCCATATCACGCTCGTTTCCTCGGCATGACAGACACTCGCTAAATTAAGAAGCAGGCCAAAGCTTAGAGGCACATTATCCTTGGGAGCATCGCCGTTATGTATATGCCAAGATGGATTTTCTACTTTTTTGTCAGATTCTTCGTTATTGAGTTTCGTCCTAAAAGTGACGTATTCATCTGTGTTCTTTGGGATAACGTCGAAATACAACCTTTTAGCGCGCTTGGGTTGTTGAAACATAAATAGTGATAAGCTTTCGGGGGGAGCGTATGTTAACCACTCCTCTACAGCTATACCGTTGCCTTTAGATTTCGAAATTTTCTGTCCTTTATCATCAAGAAATAATTCATAAATTAGATTTTCTGGCGGTGGCGCGTTTAAAACTCTACAAATCTTTGATGAGGCCTTTACACTATCTATCAGATCTTTTCCGCACATTTCATAATCGACTCCCAAGGCCTTCCAACGCATAGCCCAGTCTACTTTCCATTGTAATTTACAACGCCCGCCTGTGACAGGAACTTCAACTTTTTTTGAGGTTAATGGATCTTCATAAACTATAGTTCCAGCGTGGCTATTATGTTCTAAAGTAGGTACTTGTAGTACCTGACCAGTTTGAGTGCAAATAGGAAGAAAAGGGCTATATGTTCGTCTACGTTCCTCACGCAAAGTCGGTAGCATGATATCCATAACTTTATCATAATTTTCAAGAACATCGCGTAAAACATTATCGAATTTTCCACTAGTGTAGCATTCAGTGGCACTCATGAACTCATATTCGAAGCCAAATGAGTCTAGAAACCCTTGCAACATAGCGTTGTTGTGGTCTCCAAAGCTTTCATGGGTTCCAAAAGGGTCTGGTATCTGTGTTAAAGGTTTATTTAAGTGTTCAATTAAGCTATCTGGGTTAGGAATATTGTCTGGGACTTTGCGAAGACCATCCATGTCATCAGAAAAGGCAACTAATTTGCTCGGAACATCACAAATCCGCTTAAGTGCATTCCGAACCATCGTGGTCCGAAACACTTCGCCAAACGTCCCTATATGCGGCAATCCCGATGGCCCATATCCCGTCTCCAGAATGATGCAATCTTTATCGAAGTTAGCATTATTTAGACGTTTCGTTATTTTTCGTGCTTCTTCAAACGGCCACGCACGGGCGTTACTGAGAATTTCTTCAGAAATATCCGTGTTATCTGCCATAGTACTATTCCTCTTGCTTCCTTTGGCGCAAGCTAATATTCCAGGTTGGAGAAGGCAAGTTAATTCAATTTAAATAAATGACCGATCTCGAAAAGTATATATACAGGAATAATAATCAAGAATGACGGATGACAAAAAACTACATTTCCATTTTGACTTTCTCTCGCCATTTGGTTACTTAGCTAGTCTGAGGATTGATGATCTTACCCTAAAATATCAGTGGGAATGTGAATGGCATCCAATGTTATTGGGCGTGACAGTTCTTAAAATTATGGGGCTTCCACCCATAGCCGAATTACCTCTTAAGGGGCCTTATATTAGAAAAGATGCGGAACGATATATGCGTCGTCACAATATCGTTTTAGGCAGAGCCCTTGGTTCCCCGCAGATAAACCCACTATTGCCGGCGCGTGTAGTTTGCTGGTTAAAACATGGAGACCCTTCTCTGGCTCACCGGCTTGCAAAAGATCTTTATAACGCCTACTGGATGTTAGATCAGGATATATCGCAGATAGAGGTATTAACGTCTATTTTAGATAAACATGAGATTAATCTAAAAGAAGTATCAAAGGCCTTGGATAACGGAGATGCATCTAAGGCTTTACGGGATGAAGTGGATGAGTCTGTTGCTCATGGTGTCTTTGGTTCCCCAACATTTAGAGTGGGCAAAGAATTATTTTTTGGCCTTGAAAAGTTAGAAGTTGTTGATGATTGGCTCAGATTGGGAGGTTGGTGACAATTTCACCAGCCTCAATACCAACTAATTTTTTGTAAATTTCGGGGTCGGTAGCTCCTTCTGTGGACAAGAGCAGTATTCTGCTGTCGTGATCAATACCTAAGGACATACGGGCTATAGGGTTTTGACAAATCGCGGCCAGTCCAGCCAATGTTGCAGCGCCCGACTCTCCTGATACAATCCCAAGCTCGGCCAATCGGCGCATTGAAGGTGCTATTGTCTCATCACTCAATATCATGAAAGTATTAGCTGATCGTGATAAGATATCCCAAGCGAGAAGTGAGACTTCGCCGGCGGAAAGACAAGCCATTACGGTTTCTAAATTGCCGCTGGAAATCATTGGCTTTTCAGATAAAGCGCTTTGATAAAGACAATCAGCGGCCCGAGGTTCAACTACTACAACTTTGGGTCTATTTTTGCCCCATATTCTCCATAATTCTGCTGAAACGGCGGCAGCGATGCCTCCCACGCCTCCCGGTAAAAAAACGTGCGTTGGGATTACTCCGTCAATTTGCTCGCTGATTTCTGACGCTAAAATAGTGTAACCCTGCATCACATATTTTGGCACATCCATGTAGCCGTGATAAGACGTATCGGATACAACATGCCAATTATTTTTATGTGAGTCGATATCTGCTTGCCGGACAGAGTCATCATAGTTTCCTGGTATTCTCACCATCTCGCAGCCAAATTTGGCAATAGCTTGTTCTCTTCCTTTACTCACTTCACGATGTATATAAATTTTACATTGGCAGCCAAACTCTCTGGCTCCCCATGCCACGGATTTGCCATGATTTCCATCAGTTGCTGTCACCACTGTTATATTTTTGCATATTGTTTCGTACGCCCCATTTCGGAGATCGGCGCTATTAATTTTCTCTATGCCTGTCTGTTCCTTTATTAGGTGGCTTAATACTTTAAAGACGGCATAGGCGCCACCGAGGGCCTTGAATGACCCAAGCCCAAACCGGGGACTTTCATCCTTTAGATAAATATTAGCTACTTTGAGCTCTTTAGCGACCGTACCAAGACGATGAAGTGGTGTTGCCTCGTAGCCAGCCCATTGTTGGATTTCTAATTTTGCCTGCACTCCTTCTTTGGTCGGCATAATCTTTTCGATATCAGGATGAACAAGCTGTGTTGATTTCGATGCTATTTTATTATGATGCCATGTCGAACATTCAGGCGTGAAAGCATCTAGCCAAGTCTTTGTCATCATTTAATCCTATTTTGGCATATTATGCCTTGGGTGCTGAGTCGCCCACCAAAGTTGTTCGGTGCATTATGCGTCGATGATTGACTGAGTCATATGGCAGAACAGCGTGCATAGTGCAACGGTTATCCCACATCAAAATATCGTCCACTTCCCATTTATGACGGTATACAAACTGTTCTTGGGTAGCATGATTAGTTAAATCATCTAGAAGGGCTCGTCCTTCATTCTCTTCTAGTTCGGCGATGCTTTCCATAGTATGAGGGCTCAAGAAAAGTGATTGTTTTTTTGTTATTGGATGCCTCCGTACTAATGGGTGTTTTACCCGCGGGAGCGCCTCGTATTGCCCCTTATTATCTCGTTTAGATAGTTCTTTAGATTGAGAAATAATGTAATCGTGGCTATGAAAAACGTGTAACTTCGAAATTCTCCGTTGCTCTGATTTTGGAAGTGCTTCATATGCCTTTGTCATATCTGCAAACAAAGTATCCCCACCATTGGTTGGGATTTCTATCCCATGCAAAATTGAGCCTAATGATGGAATTTCTCTAAATGAGCTATCGGTATGCCAAAGCCATGTTAACTCGAGGTATTGCCAGGGGGTGCTTTTAGGCTTCATTATTTGATTGTTTTCGTCGACGTTGCTAACCCTATAGATTTCTGGCGTCTTTGATGATCTGTGTGCGATAGATGGATGTATCTCCAGTTCGCCAAAGCTTTTAGCGAACTTCACTTGTTGTGAATCGCTGATATTCTGTTTTTTTAATACTAAGACTGGATATTCTAGCCAGTAATTTGTTATCTGATTAATCATTTCAGGATTGATTGGTGCCGAAAGATCAAGTCCTCCAATAACAGCAGAAAACCTTCTAAAAATGGGCTTTATCCCTAATGAAGTGTCTTTAACTACTGACGATTTCACTTTAAATCTCCGAACTTTGATCCTTAATAAATAAAATAACCATTAAAAAACTTAACAATATACGGTTGACGAAGACGCAAAGGGTGATCATAAGAACACTGTGGGCCTGTAGTTCAGTTGGTTAGAACCCGCCGCTCATAACGGCGTTGTCGGGGGTTCAAGTCCCTCCGGGCCCACCAACCTTTTGTTTAAAATAACCCTACTTGTTTAATCGGCAGCATCTGCCATAGGTGACAAATCTGGAGTAGACATTTTTGCGCCAATAAGGCCTTCCTCAACGGCTTTTATCTGCATGGCCAAATATTTGGAGTAAATACGTATCTGTGCAAGGCCGCCGGCAGTAAACCAAAGCCCTGGCTGAGATGTTCTGCGCCACATGTTGCGCAGCTCGCCTCCCTCGTCAAATCCCCAAACTTGTCCTATTCGTTCCGCCACATCATCTCCTAAAAAGTGACGCACGGTATCCTGTTGATTCTTATAACCAGTGGCAGTTACCAGTAGATCGGCCTCTATGGTAGATCCGTCCTTCAATCTCACACCGTTACTAATAAACGTATCAATATCAGAATATTGAACGAGCCCAACTTCACCATTTATTATTAAATCCGAGCAACCAACGTTAAAACAGTAGCCGCCTCCGCGTCGTAAATAGCTCATCTGAAACCCTGTATTATCGTCGCCACCATTGTTAAGTCGAAAGCCCTTAGATTTAAGGCCCTCCAACAACTCTCTATCGTTTTCTATCATGCCCCGGGTCGACTTTTGATAAGATTTAACAAGAACTGGATAGGGCAATGAAACGGCCAATAGATCATTGTCCTCAATAGGAGGGCCTTCAAAATAATGGGCGT
>CALIMD010000234.1 GCA_938028645.1 uncultured Alphaproteobacteria bacterium | reverse complement strand
TGGTGAGGGCGTGTTTAATAATTCTGGTCATGATTCAGCCAGACAAACATTTAGTCACTTTTATATTCCTGTATTTATATACTTTAACAAACCGGCATTTGAATCATTTCCTAATATTGTTGAGATGATTAAAAAAGATACAGATGAATCTTTTAATACAATATCTTTTTCAACGCAAATTACTACAACTATTTTAGATATTTTTAACATCAAGGATGGTCGTCTATCAAATCTGCCCAGATTGGGTAACTTGATTCAAGATCCACCTTATTATTTTAATGTTAGAAATTTAGGATTTAATAAACAGAAGTTTATAAATTTTCATAATATCCAAGAAGATGGGGACAAAAAATTTAATCATTTCTTAAAAACAAAGATCTTATATGAAAGCAATAAAGATAATATAATGTGTTTACATGCATCAAATACAGTTGAGTCTGTTCTTAAGGGAAGAAAGATTGCAAATTGTTTGGAGTCAGATGTAGTAATCGAACAAGATGATATATTTATCTATCATCCACCTTATAAGTCAAATTTTTCATTGACTAACTATACAAATCTTATAAATAGCAATAAAAGTGAAAATGTACATTTATGGTTTGATTTGAAAAATTTTAGTGGTACGAATTGTGATCAATTTAAGGATAGATTGGACCCACTATTACAAATAAATGCAGTTCAATCTTTATTGCTCGAGTTACCTTCTGATATTGATCTAGATTCCCAATATTTAAATGATTGCATGACTCAAATCAAAGATAGATTCCCAAAGAAAATTGAATTTTCCTACTATATCCCAGATAGTTTGATTGATGAATGCTTGGATAATCATAATTGTAAGGATTTAAACGATAAAATAAATAAAATAATTAGTAATAAAAATTTTACTAACGTAAGTTTTGATAAAAAGCTTAATCAATGGCCAGCTTTAAATAATTTTAAAAATTCAATACAATTTAATAGTTGGACTTACTATGCTCATGATATTGATCAAAATACTTTAACTCATAAAAGACTAATTTATAAAAATAAAGAGACCAATCAGGAGTATTAAATGAAAAAAATTATACAAGAAAGATTACTCTCTATAAATGTAGTGCTCCTATTTTTATTATCACTGGTAATTATTTTCCTTCAACACGGTGAAATTAATCGTGATGGCATCATGTACCTCACCCAATCTCAATATATCGTTGAAGGCAATTGGGATAAGGCAATGTCTGTGTACAGCTGGCCATTTTTTAGTATCTTAATCGCTGGCTTGCATCAACTTACTGGGCTTTCACTCCAATATGCGGCCCACATGATTAATGTCGCTCTATTTGTCTTGGCAAGTTTTTTCTTTATTAAAAACGTCACCTTGGTCAGCCAAAAAACCAACATCCTCTTTGCCACTCTAATCCTGTTAACCTCGATTCCGTTAATGGATGACTATTTGAGTATGGTATTGCGAGACCAGGGGCAGTGGGCGGGGTTTATGATCGGGGTTTATGGCTATCTGCGCTGGATTAAAAGTCCTCAGTGGACGTGGGCACTCCTGTGGCAGGCGGGATTTCTCTTTGGCACCCTGTTTCGACCCGAGTGCTTGATGTTTAATATTCTACTTCCCTTGACCCACCAACTCTTTATCGTTAATTCCGAGCGCACAAAAACATTCATACAGTCAGTCAGCATTCCATTGGTTGGTTTATTATTGTTACCCATTTTGTGGTTCGTTTTTAATATTGATATGAGCTCAATCGATCTCGCTAGGCTGAATGAAATCATCACTCGACCCACACGATTTCTCAATACCATGTTGCAGCCACTGGCCATTGAGACGCAAAATTATTTCCTCAAAGTGTTAATCGCCGATTTCGCCACCAGCTTTAAGTATTTTTTCTTAAGCTACGTGGCGGTGTATAAGTGGGCTGCAGGATTAGGACTGCTGAACCTTTTCCTCTTTGGCTACGCCATTCAACAGCGACTAATCTTATCACCCTATTTAAAGGCATTAGCGATTTTTTTTGCGCTCTCCAGCATCATCACCATTATTAATCTCTACACCACGTTCGTAATTGCGAATCGCTTTTGGGTCATGAATTTTTGGATTGTTTATATCGTGGCCGCAATTGGTTTGAGCCACCTTTGGCACACCATACAACATTACAAACACCCTAAGCAGTCCTGGATGAAGTGGGGATTGGTGAGCGTACTTACTATCTACTTTCTGAATGTCATCATTGATAAACCCGAGCAGCACTATGAACAGCAGGCGGCGCAGTGGGTCAAAGATCAACACCTAGACCTAAATAACATTTACTTTAATCAAGATCGGGTGGCCTATTATGCTGGGCTTTTAGTCTTTGATAGCACGGATTTGAAGACCGCGACAGACGTGATTCAATATCCGTACCTGATGATGAGATATGATCGCTTTACTGAGGTCAAGGAGATTTCTGGGTATCAACCGATTGAATATTTCCCCACGAAAGACAACCCTAAAGTTATTGTCTACATAAGGATAGCCAATGATTGAAATCTTAATAACTCAGCTCTCGCAAACAAGTATGTTAGTGTCCGTAGGCATAATGATTGCACTCTATGGCGTCATCATTACCCAATGGCCCCGATGGCAACAAAGTAAATCATTCCTAAAAAATTACCAAGAAGTTCACCAGCGGGTCCATGAGGGCGAAACTCCCCGCCTTGGGGGACTGGTAATCTATATCGGCTTATGGGTGTATTGGCTATTGTGTCACCATAGCCAGGCGATGCCATTTGTTGAGTGTCTATTGATCTCCAGCTTTCCGCTGATCTTTATTTCAGTCAAAGAAGACCTCCTTCAGAATACCTGGGTCGTCACGCGCTTAGCATGTATGGCGGCAAGTTGCATCTTGTTTTTTCTATTCTACGACCTCTCTTATCCATCCATTGAATTTCCTGTGATAGGTGACTGGATCAGTAATTCATCGGTACTTAGCCTCCTGTTTTTCACATTTTGCATCCTCGTGATGATCAATGGCAGTAACCTGATCGATGGAACCAATGGGCTGTTGCCGATGAATGCGCTGATGCAAGCTGCAAGCCTCATGTACATTACCTATGAAACAAATGATTCACACAATATGATTCGCCTATTTTATATTATCGTTCCAGTCATTATTTTTATGGGCTTTAATTATCCTTGGGGAAAAATCTTTTTAGGCGACACGGGAGCCTATTTTTTAGGTTTTATGATGAGTTTGTTGACCATCATCATTTTAAGCGAACATCCAGAAGTTCCCACCTGGGTTGCGGTACTGATTTTATTCTACCCTGCGTTTGAGTTGTTATTTTCCATCATTCGAAAATTGACTGAGCATAAAAGCCCGATGCAGCCGGATCCACACCACCTGCACCTCAAGATGTTCCATTTGCTTAAAAATCAGGCGATGAGTCCACGCGTCTCCAACTCCCTGGTTACGCCTTATTTGGCAATCATCTGGGGGACGCCATTTTTCCTTTTGGTGTGGGTCAAAGATAGCCTCATCATGACCCTGTTAAGTATTGTTCTGATGATCATCATTTACCTGGGAATCTATTGGTCCTTACCCCGTAAAGACCTGTCACATGAAAAACGATTCCTTTATCGCGATAAATAAAACCTTACAAAAAAAGGGTAGAGGTATGAAGATCACTTCAGTATTTTT
>CALIMD010000233.1 GCA_938028645.1 uncultured Alphaproteobacteria bacterium | reverse complement strand
TCATTGCAAAAACAAAGAAGGAAGCAATCGAGAAAAAAAATGAAATGTTATCGAGGATACCAATAGAGGCGGCGCTCACTCGAATTTCTGGAACGTTTGGTATCGATTTAGATACCATTGATATCGACCAACCTTTGCAGGAAATAAAAACACAGGCATCACAAGGATTGGTCAAAACAATGTCCCAGATGTTCAATGATAAAAACATGACCCTGAGAGACGCAGTACGATTATCAGGATTAGCTGGGCTCATTCCTCAAATCATGGGCTCCCCCGAGATGGTCGCTGATGAACTGGAGTTGATCTGGAGAGAGACCGGTTGCCACGGCTTTAATATAACACCTGCTGTCGTACCAGGAGGATATGAAGATTTTGTGAATGAGGTCGTTCCCATTTTACAAGATCGCAATATTTTTCGAAAAGAATATGAAGCTGAAACATTTAGAGGGAACCTACTATCTTAAACAGCCGGTGCGACCTTCTACGAATGATCAATAAAACTACTTTCTGTAAATATTACGTCAGATTGATTTAAAGACCCAACCCGTAAACTCTGTTAGCATTACCAAAGTAAAGCTTTCTTTTTTCATCATCGGAGTAATTTCGGGTTATAAATTTAAGCGCGTTCCACAAGCTGTTAAATGTTGTTGTCGCGCCATCTACGGGGTAGTTACTCTCAAAAATACAGCGGTCGGTCCCAAAAAGCTCGATGCCGGTCTCTATTACCGGGCGCCAAGCACCCGCTAATTCTAGATAATCCTGCTTTTTATTTTCAACATCAAAACCCCAAACTTTCATCCCAAGACCACCAATCTTGACCATAACATTTGGGCAATGAGAAACTAACTTCAATCCATCACGCCACTCTTTGAAAACTTGTTCCTTATCATTCAAATATCCACCCACCCCTAGCTTGAAACCCACGTGGTTAAGGATGATTATCGTGTCTGGAAATGACTGAGCTAAGTCAGCTAATTCATTAAGCTGTGGATGAAATAAAACTGCATCAAACGTAAGTCCTCGGGGTTGAAGATGAGAAAATCCGCATCTAAAATCTGGATCGAGCATGAGCCCTGAACGCGGGCGGATACTCACGTGGTCATACACTGCTGGGTCCGAAGACCAGTACACCCCCCTTCTTATTCCTTTAAATCTCCCCTTTCCAGCCTCCATATGGGCATCGAGAACATCAGCGACTTTATTACCAACTTCTAAGTCTGCGTATCCTATTATTCCCTGACAAAGTCTCTGTTCATTAGTTAGCATACTGTCATGTAACCCGGCGACAAACTCTGTTTCACCAACGGGATGTAACCATTCTGGACCTTCGTTATAATATTTTTCCCTAACCTCGATATAAACAGATCCCACTATATTGTGCCCGCTCACACAATCTTGCTTATACTTCTCTATTGTATAGGAATGCCTATCCGTATCGATTAAATGATGATGAGCATCAATTATAGCTAGATCGGGCTCAAGAATAGTCTCCTGGTTACCCTCCATCAATTGCATCCTTTAATCATCGCCGAGGCTTTTTCACCAATCATTAAAGATGGCGCATGAAGCGCGGCATTGGGAATCCGGGGAATAATAGAAGCATCAGCTACTCTCAGTCCAGAAACACCCCGAACCCGCAATTCTGGATCAAGTACTGAATCCTCGTTCCCTCCCATAGCACAACTACCGCATTGGTGATAAGCAGTCGCACCATTCTGCCGGATTTCTTGCTCCAATGCCATATCATCGACGACGTCTTTACCCGGAATTATCTCGCGGGAAATATATTTTTTTATGGCAGGTTGCTGCATCATACTTCTCATTCTTATTACAGCTTTTTTCAATACTTCCATATCCCTTGGGTCTGAAAAGTAACCCGAATCAATTCTAGGGTGGGCCATAGGATCTGCAGATCGAAGTGACACTGATCCATGACTAAAAGGCGAGCCTTGGTATATTGTCAAGCCAAACCCATGTTCTTTTGGGATTAAATCTCTTATCTTAAACCCGGCGCCCCCCGTCTTTGTTGGCCCCAGTGCTGACAGTAAGACGACTTGAGCGTCAGGTGTTTCCAGACCAGAATCAGTTCGAAAGAACCCTCCAGCGACTGCATAACTCTCTGCTAATGGGCCAGTTCGATTTAGTAAATACTCAAAACCTGCTTTCACAGCATTCCAAGGCTTAAGATGCTTACTAGCTGATACCGGCATAGAGCAGAGATACTGGGGTCTATAACATACATGGTTTTGTAGTGTTTTCCCAACTTTGGGCGATACCACTTTTACAGGTATATCGTGTTTCTTTAGCTCATCTTCTGGCCCAACTCCAGAAAGCAAAAGTAAATGGGGACTTTTTATAGCACCCGCCGAAATAATGATTTCGCCATCGATGTGTATGCTCTCTACCTGGCCGTCGTATAAATAATCGACGGCAGAAGCTCGACCATTTTCAATATTCACTTTTAGGGCATATGCGTTGGTATATACATGAAGGTTACTTCGGCTGGAGAGTGGGTTTAAATACGATTTTGCAGAGCTCATTCGCACACCCTCCCCACTATTTATATCATAAAACCCAAATCCCTCGGTAGCATCGGTATTCATATCGGCCAGAATTGGAAATCCATCGTCCTGTGCAGCCTGAAGGAAAGCGTCGCAAATAGCTAACTTTGGTTCGGCTTGACGCACTTTTACCGGCCCTTCACCTCCGTGCCACTCAGTTTCTCCTCGCGCGTTCGTCTCTATTTTCTTGAAATAAGGCAAAATGTCTGCGGATGCCCATCCCTCGCAACCCATCTGACGCCAGACATCATATTCTTTGGAATGACCATGTGTATAGATCATGCCATTGATACTGCTTGAACCACCTAGAACCCGTCCTTGCAGCCACGTCAGCTTTCTGTTGTTCATAGTTGGTGTAGGTTCTGATTCAAATCCCCAATTAAATCTTGGATTATTTGCAACAGCAAAACCAAGTCCGGGTAAATTTAACAGTAAGCTATTATTTTTTCCACCAGCTTCTAACAAAACCACCTTGTAATCCGGGTTTTCTGAGAGTCTAGCTGCAATCACCGCTCCTGAAGCACCAGATCCAATTACAAGAAAATCACATGTCTCACGAAAATTTTTCATCAATGAATAACTTTGTTTATTTAAAAGTATATTACGAGATAGTAA